>JAFNWZ010000215.1 GCA_017379255.1 Akkermansia sp.
ACGATATCGGAATCATCCAGATGCCGGGAGGAAATTATGCGTGTGTCGTATCCTTTATTTCTGACAGTATCCAGAATGAATCCCAGATGAACGAGTGCCATTCAAAACTCGGGAGACAGGTATATAATGCTCTTACGGGTTCTCATGATTGAACCCGATGCCATTCACCATATACAAGTTACTGGCGGCTGGTTATTCCTCTGGGAACATGCGCCGGTTACCAGCGCGGCGTGCATAATCCACCGCGTTGAATTTCCGGGTATCTCTGCGGCGGCGCAGGGCCAGACCACAGATTCCCAGCAGAGAGAGTGCTGCGGTGGCAGGTTCAGGGATTTGCAGGGCATGGATACCGTTTTCTGCGTAGACAAGCTGGATGGAATCATTGGGGAGGGCGCTGCCTGTGAAGGTGAGGTTGAGTAGCTCTGTAAGGTTTGTGCCGTTTTCTATCTGGCCGAGGCCCTCGATTTCGAGCATACCCACATTGGTGAAGAAGGGTATGTAATTGCCGGCATCGGCACCCAACGTGAGGACAATGGTGGAATCCTGGCTGAGCAGGAGAGAGTGACCGTTCATGTCTGCAGAGCCTTCCAGATGGATGACGGTGGCAGCTGTCAGCTCCAAATCTGCATCAATGGAGGCAACGGGCAGGCGGGTGCTGTATGTAGCGAACGTGGACTGCGTGTTCCTGAGTACATGAAACTCTCCAGATACCTTGATGCTGCCTGCGGATTCCTCCATGGTCAGGCTGGAGCCGGACTCCAGAGAGAGAATATCCAGGTTCAGCGCCACGTTGCTGCTCAGGCTGGCGCCGCTGCGGATGAGCATGTCGGCCCCGGGGGCAATGGCGCCATCTGTGCCTTTCACGAATTCATAGCCCTTGGCGGCGATTTCGATGTGGGGCGTGCTCACGGTGCCGTTGATGGTGACCCGGCGGTTGGCGGCATCGGCATGGTCATCAAAGAGAACCTTGCGGCCTTCCAGCGCGTAGCCGTGGTAGTAGTCGTGGTGCTGCGTGCTGATGTTGTCGCCGTTCACCAGTATGTCCCAGCCGGTCGTTTCGTCGGCAATTACGTTGTCGACCACATCCACCTGTGTTTCCCATGTTCCGTTGTTTTCCTTGCCGTTCCACACGGCCGCTTCATCCAGGCTGCGGTATTCCGCCAGCATGTTCTGGAGTGATTCCGGGGTGCTGATGTAGGAGACTCCGTCGATATAGGTGCTGGAATTGATATAAGCGCTGCTACTGGTTCTGTACAGAACCAGTTTGCCGTTTTTTTCCTTGATGAGCAATTCCCTCAATAGCGTTGTTCCGTCATCACTATCGGCAATCAGCACGGTATTGAGGGTGCCATTTGCATCCGTCGTGAATCCATAGCAATTGAGCACGTGTCCGCTGAGGCTCAGAGCCGCCATCATGCCCTCCTGGGTTTGTACGTAGGAGCCGTCATCCTGCTTTGCAAAGCCGAGCCCGGCAAGCAGAGCCTGCTTGAGGGCTTCTCTGTCGTTATAGGCAAAGGTGGCATTGGCCGCAGAAGTCTGTTCGGCTGCGCTGATGGTCACGAAAGCAGCTCTGTCAGAGCTGCCGTTACCAAAGTATTCGGAATAGTACCCACCGGGGGTACCGCAGGAGAAAGTGGTGTCGTAATCCTTGCCGGGATGCGGTGCTGCATAGGACCACTGGCCGTTTGTGTCCCAGGGATTTGCTGTGGAGTCGGCCTTGAAGAACCAGTCTGCGGCATCGCCAAATGAACCGCCCGTGTTCTTCCAGCTATTGTAAAAAGTCTCGGCAATATTGAGCTCCCGGGCATTGTTGACATCTACATAAACGCCCCCTTCGTAGATGGTTTCCATACCGCGGTATCCGTTGGGCAGCTCTCGGGCACTGCCGGAGGAGGTCGCTGCCATATTGCCGGTATCCTTATAGAAGACTCCGTATACATCCTGCCAGTATTGTATGGAATTAGTGGCTACGTGGGTCCAGCACATGAGGCTGTCGTACTCTGTGCCATCGGAGTAGCTGCCAGTCCAGGGACCGCCTTTGTTGCTGTCGTACAGGCGAGTAGCTTC
>JAFNWZ010000216.1 GCA_017379255.1 Akkermansia sp.
CCCCTGTCTAACTTCTTACGCCCACTACCGTGGGCTATGAATTTCGCTCGCTACGCTCGCCGATAAATTACAATTTACGAAACCTTGGGACACATGTGGTATTTTTTCATTTTCCGTCAGAAACGCCTGACCCGGAGTCCGCTTATTGTCATATATACCAGCTCTTACCGTATAAACCACCCTTTTTGTGCCCTCATGGTGTCCCATTTCATTCATCCATGCTCATCACCATGCTCATCACACTCATAAAATACTTGTTATTGCAGGCATTCTGTGCAAGAATAATGAAAGCTGAAGTACAGTACAACATCTTTCAACCTGTATACCCCAATGAAATATTTACCTGTTGCAAGCCTGCTGTGGGCCGCCGGTGTTGCGGCTTTTGGTGCACCAGAGCTCCCGGATTATGGCGTGGTCATGGAAGTCTGGAACAATGTGAAGGGAGAAAAGGTCAAGGAGGTGAGCGATGTAAGTAACAGACGCCCCGCTGATTCTGTCTACATCAAGGCGCGTATTGATGATTTCGCCCTGGGCAAGGACCATTTCGCCGCCCGCTACTCTGCCTGGCTCACTGCGCCGGAGACCGGCGAATACACCCTCTATCTGGCAGCAGATGATTCTGCAGAACTTCTGCTGAGCCCCAGCGAGAAGAGCGAGGAGCTGAAAGTCATCTGCGAAGCGCCTTATTACATGCCGCGCCACCACTTCCACCGCGGCAGGAGCTCTGCCAAAGTATATCTGGAAAAGGGGCGCAAGTATGCCCTGGCCGTGCATTTCAAGGATGCCGTGAAAGATGACCACGTGGCGCTTGCCTGGGAAGGGCCGGGCATTCCGAAATCCATCATTGATACCGCCTGCCTCACCCCGCGCATGGGTGATGGGTTGCAGGAAATCTGGCAACAGACCCTCATCCGCGAGGTGCGGGGCAAGGAACTCATTGCCGCCCTGCTCAGCCGCAAACCAGCAACCGTACCTGGCTGGATTGAAAACCTCTCCAAGGACAATATGCCCGTGCTGATGGAAGCGCTGCAGAGCATCCACAGCGACCTGCAGACCAAGGGTGATGCAGCCATGCGGAGCGGTCTGCGCCCCTTTGCCGCCGCCGCACAAGGCATCCAGGCCTCAGCCAAATCCCCTGTATATAACCCCATAGCCCGCCAGCTGCTCTTCATGGAGGAATCCTGGCTGAAATCCCTCCCCCTGGAGGAACTGACCCGCCTGGGTGCTCACCGCCTTGCCGACACGCTCGGCACCATAGCCCCCGGGGCAAAGCCCTGCAAATCCACGCAGTCCCTGAACTCTGCCGGTGATAAATGGCGCGAGGAATACGTATCTCTCGGGCTGTATGCCGCCCCTGGCAAGCCGGTTTCCGTGAGCATTCCCAAGGAACTGGCGGGCAGAGGGCTGGAGATTCAGGTGGGGCACCACTTCCCGGAAAAGCACCTGCCGCTCATCAGCATGCCCGGTACTTCCCGCTGGTTCAAGCTCAACCAGGAAACCACCACTTTTGTGAGCCCTCACGGTGGCATCATGCTGCTCATGGTGCCCAAGGGAGTGGAGCTGAAGAATGCCCCGGTCTGCATCGACGGGGCATTGCAGGCACCGCGTTTCGTTCTGGGGAAGCACTCGGATGCCGACTGGAAGAC
>JAFNWZ010000217.1 GCA_017379255.1 Akkermansia sp.
CCACGTGACCAACGCCCAGAATCGCGAATACTGGCAGGACCCCGAGCTGGCAGAAGCCTACGCCATGCGCGACAAAAAGGCCTTCATCCACCGCAAGCGGGCCCTCAAGAAGGAACTGTTCCGCGTGGTAGGCGAGCAGACAGGACACCTCTTTGACCAGGACACCCTCACCATCGTGTGGGCACGCAGATTTGCCGCATACAAACGCCCGGGACTCATCACCGAAAACCCGGTCATGTTCGAACGCATGCTGCAGCGCACCAACCGTCCGGTGCAGATGATATGGGCTGGCAAGCCCTACCCCACCGATTTCGCCGCGGTGGAAATATTCAACAACCTGAACAACCTGAGCAGGAAATACCCCCGCTGCGCCGTGCTCACCGGCTATGAACTCGGCCTCAGCCGCCTGCTCAAGAACGGCTCAGACATCTGGCTGAACAACCCCGTGGTCACCCGCGAAGCCTCCGGCACCTCCGGCATGAGCGCCACCATGAACGGCTCCGTCACCATCTCCACCAACGATGGCTGGGTGCGCGAGTTCGCCCGCAATGGAGAGAACTGCTTCATCATCCCCGAAGCCAAAGAGGGCCTTGCCCCCGAAGCCCGCGACCGCTCCGACCGCGACAACTTCTACAACATTCTGGAAAGCCAGGTACTTCCCCTTTACTACGACAATCGTGATAAGTGGATGGACCTTGTCTTCACCGGATTGCACGACATCTGCCCCACCTTCGATTCCGACCGCATGGCAGATGAGTACTACATAAAGATGTACAACTGCTGAGTTGCGATTTTCCAGCCGCTCTGCGCCCCATAATCGGCGCAGAGCGTTTTTTTTGCCTCCCGGGCTCACGCCCGACACTAAAAGACTGAGTGCCGCTCAATCCATTCACCATTTCCGGATTTAACTACTCATTATTTTTAAATTTCAAAACATTTGAGCTTGTCATCGTCTCGCATATCCTATAGAATGCGGGCATCGTTAGTCAGGACTTTTGTCATTCCTGCAATCGAGGAAGCAGATACCCCTGGCCAGGCTACATAAAATCTATCAACACTCAAACATTACACATCACATGAAGAATACACTTGTTGCCCTCATGGCACTGTCCAGCGTAAGCATGGCCGCCAACCTGACCCCTCTGGTCACCATGGACGAACTCGTAGCAAACGCCATTACCAGCAGCGCCACTCAGGTGGAGAACATGTCCGTCACCACCTATGAATTCAGTAACGGCTCCTACATCGGTGGCATCACCTGCGATGCACTTAACACCGCTCTGCAGGACAGCTCCCAGTACATCACCATCGCCGCCTGGGTGAAACTGACCGACACAACTGGTATCGAGTCCATTTTCGGTTACGGTGCCCAGGCCGATGGCTTCAAGCTCTGCACCAACGGCAGCGGCCTTCAGTACACAGCCAAGGGCGTGGATGATTACCCTACGGTAACAGCCGGCATTC
The DNA here is from genome assembly GCA_017379255.1 of Akkermansia sp. GTDB lineage: Bacteria > Verrucomicrobiota > Verrucomicrobiia > Verrucomicrobiales > Akkermansiaceae > Akkermansia. Next base: position 1,465 of record JAFNWZ010000217.1, read on the forward strand.
AGGCTGACACCTGGACTCTGGTGGGCATCTCCTTCAAGGGCGGCAATGCTGCTGCCGATGGAGCAAGATATTTTGCCGGCACAGGCAACAACAACTACTTTACCCGTAACCTTGGTGGCTTCGACACCCCCGGTGAAGGAGATCTGACCTTTGCCATCGGTTCCGGCAACTCCGGCAACTCCCGTGAGCCTTTCAATGGTCAGATCGCCGGGCTTACCATCTTCACCTCCTCCAGCGTTATCGGCGGTGTGAATGATGTAACCACATACATGGGCACAGTTGCTCCGGTAGCCATCCCCGAACCCGCAACCGCCACACTTTCCCTGCTGGCACTGGCTGGTCTGGCCGCACGCCGCCGCCGCAAGTAAAAACAGAGACTGACTATCATTCTCACAGCTCAAGCCCGTCGGGCTTGAGCTGTATTCTTTCTGGCAAAGCCCTGCGCTTCACCATGCATCAATATTCCTGCACCGGGGAGCCCGGAGCAGCTGCAACCTCCTCAACGGAAGCATGAAAAGCACCCACATCCCTCAGGTAGTCGTTCCACTCAATGAAAGTCATGGGGCGCTGCGCGGAGATATGCAGGCGGAAGCGGGCGATACGGCGCTCAACCGTTTCCAGCATTTCAGCAGGCAATTCCGCAATGGCCGCAGCTACGGCTTCCAGATGCTCCACCGCATTGTGACAAACCAGCGGCAAATCGCACCCGGCGCGCAGAGCCATGGCAGCAGATTCGGCGGGGGCAAAACGCTTGGCAATGGCCCCCATGCACAGGTCATCTGTAAACACCACGCCCTCATAGCCCAGCTGGTCACGCAGGAAGCCCTGCACCAGCGCAGGAGAAAGCGAGGTGGGGAGCTCCGCATCAATCTCCGGGATGAGGAGGTGCGCAATCATGAGCGAAGGCAGCTCCGGCATGAGAGCAGTGAACGGCATGGTGGCCGATGCCAGGAAAGAATCCCGGGTGCCGTGCAGCACAGGCAGATCATGGTGCGGGTCACACTCCGCCGCCCCCATACCGGGGAAATGCTTGCCGCAGGTCAGAATACCACGGCTGAAAGTGGCGCGGTTCCATACTCCGGCGTTTGATATGACAGCCTGCGTATCCGCCCCCCAGCAGCGGCTGGGCAGCGCATTCGCATGCGGTGAGGCCAGATCCAGCACCGGGGCAAAATTCGTATTCACCCCCAGGGTGTGCAGGCAGGCAGCGTTGTAATAAGCCGCGCGCCGGATCTGGTGGGCACTGCCCGCCTGCGCCAGCGCCGAGGCAGAGGGCAGCTGCACGCCGATTTCAGCCGTGCGCACCACACGGCCTCCCTCCTGGTCAATGGCGATAACCGGTTCGTCCGGCCCGGTGGTGAGGCGGCGCAGCTCATCCGTGAGCTCCCGGGTGAGCTCATAGTCCGCAATATTGCGGGTAAAGAGAATATAGCCCGCCGGCTGCAGACGCGAGAAGAGCTCGCGCTCACGCGGGGTGAGAACAAGCCCCTCCACACCTGCAATAACCGGCAGCATGTTTACTTACCGCCAAAAATGGTGGCGCGGGTGAACATGGGGAATACAGGAATACCGCGGCTTTCGATAGCCTCGCGCCCGCCCTCCTGGCGATCCACCAGCACCAGCGCAGCCACCACCTTGCCGCCTTCAGCCTCAATGGCATCAATGGCTTTCAGAGTGGAACCGCCGGTGGTAATCACATCATCCACCACAATAACTTCCTGCCCTGCTTCAAAGTTACCCTCAATGCGCTTGCCGCGGCCGTGGTCCTTGGCTTCCTTGCGCACGGTGAAAACCTTGAGCGGCTCATCTGCCTCCACGGAATACATGCCGATAGCCAGCGAAATGGGGTCAGCACCCATGGTCATACCGCCAATGGAGGTCACACCAGGAAACTTGGGCATAATTTCCTCCTGCACCAGTCCCCACCCCACCTGACCAATCAGGTTTGCACCGCGGGCATCCAACGCCGTGATGCGGCAGTCGCAGTACAAATCACTTTCCTTGCCGGAAGCAAGAATGAAATGCCCCGTCTTAATGGACTTGGTGAGCAAAATATTCAGAAGTTCTTTCTTTGCATCTGTCATAACAAACACATTCTACTCCTCCGAGCAAAAAAAATCAAGGCGTTTTCCTGAACTTGTTCCGGGCATACAACAAGGGGAAGCCCAATCAGCATTTTGTTAACCTGTGAACATTATTACGAACAAAATGATGTAACATATATTCCCTGTACAAATCACACGATATAAATACACAGATAAAAACAACAGTCTGCCATGAAACACGCGCAAATGCGCACAATGGGCAGCATATCCTGAGCACCACTTTCCTGAAACCCAGTCAAAAAAAAAAAAAAAAAAACAATTATCAAACAATATATTATTTTCGGAGTTATAATTCCAACAAGAAAGTTTTTTATTCCATTTTTTAGACTGGACAATCCGCATGACGACTAGTAATATAGCCGGTGAGATGACTGATAAATCCCCCCACTTATTATTCAGACAACTTCTTGAAACACTCGACGACCTACGCCGCGACAGCATCAAAGCGCTCAAAGAAGCCGACAAGAGCACCATGCTGGGGCTTACCGTCCGCCAGGGTTCTGCCATTTCCCAGCTCAAGCTGATGCTGGAGGAAAAGCCGCAGGGCATTGCCTTGAAAGACCTGGCTAAGCGTATGCAGATGACAGTACCGGCAACCTCCCTGCTCGTGGAGACGCTGGTGACCAAGGGGTACACCAGCCGCACACAGGACCCGGAAGACCGCCGGGCGGTCCGGCTCACCCTTACAGAGCAAGGACTTTCTATTTTTGAACACGTTTACGCGCATTTCCATGCAGAAATCGCCAATCGCGCACAGTCTCTGACCCCGGAGGAAGTACGGGCTCTCGGCAGCATTGTCAAAAAAATGCAGAGCTGAACCGCGAACAGCGCCGCAGCAGAGCGGCACTTTTGGCACACTAAGGCTTGACTTGGCATCAGCTGGCGTGTACTATGTTACCAGAACAAAGCGGGGATACCCATCCCCGCGGTAAACACCAGCCCATCTTCATCATATGTCGAATCATCCGAACCTCCTGGCACAAGTACGCCAGCATCTCATCAGCCATGGTGAATCCTACCAGTGGGTCACCATGGGTGCAGAAAACGAAAAAATCGGACTGGCCTATCTTCCTGTCACGAATACAGAAATCCCCTGCTCTTTCATGTTCACCGAGCTGAAAGAGCCGTGCAGCCTGGTATTCGATGTCAACTTTGCCTACCGCATTTCCCCGGCAGACCGTGCAGAGGTGAGCATGCTCCTGCTCACGCTCAACGCCAACCTGCCCGAAGGCCAGCTGCTCATCGACATGGAAAGCGGCCTGGTATACTATCGTCTCAAATACGTCGTCTCGAATGTTGAGGTCACGGAAGAGGAAATCCGTGCCCAGATTAAGCACATGGAGGATGTGGGTATCAGCATGGCTCATACCTATCCCCGCATCATCATGCAGGAATTCCCCCTGTATTAACCCCAACCAGATACATTCACCCAAATGTCCCTTAACAAACCCTTAGCCGGAAAAGTCGGCATCGTGACAGGTGTCGCCAATCACCGCAGCATTGCATTCGGAATCGCTAAAGCCTGGCACGAAGCCGGCGCCAGACTCATCTTCAACTACCAGGGCGAACGCCTCAAAGACGGCGTCATCAAGCTGGTGAAAGAGCACTTTGGCGAAGACACCCCTGTCTGCTCGCTGGATGTGAGCGATGACCAGTCCATTGCAGACTTCTTCACCTTCGTGGGCGAGCACACCGACCACGTAGATATGCTGCTGCACGCCGTGGCCTTTGCCCCCAAAGCCCCCGGCACCCTGGAAGGCCACTTCTCCGAGATTCCCCGCGATGCATGGAACCTCTCCCTGCAGATTTCCGCCTACTCCCTCATTGCCCTTTCCCGAGCCGTAGCTCCGTTCATGGTCAATGGCGGCAGCATCACCGCCCTCACCTACTACGCCAGCCAGAAGGTAGTTCCCAATTACAACCTCATGGCCGTCTCCAAAGCAGCCCTGGAAACCTGCTGCAAGTACCTGGCCTACGACCTGGGCCGCCGAGAAGCGCCCATCCGCGTGAACTGCATCTCCGCCGGCCCGGTGCAGACCCTGGCTGCCCGCGGCGTATCCGGCTTCACCGGCATGTTCAAGGTGTACGAGGAAAAAGCCCCGCTGCAGCGCTCCTGCACGCTGGAAGAACTGGGCGCCACCGCCACCTACCTCGCCAGCGATGGCGCTGCCTCCATGACCGGCCAGATTCTCTATGTAGACGGCGGTTACGAAATTGTAGGCATGTAAGCCACAAGCACTCGCTTTTCAGCAGCCCCGGGTTTTCCCGGGGCTGTTTTTATTGCAACGGCAAATACAAATCCACCACATCCAGCAGGCGTCCGAACTTGCACCCCACCGCAGGGAAAAGCGAAACCTGCCGGAACCCCAGCGATTCATGAAATGCCACGCTGGCCTGGTTCTCTGCCGTAATGCAGGCAATCAGCGCCCGGCACCCCGCCGCCCGGCACAAAGGAACCAGAGCCTCCATCAACGCGCGGCCCAATCCCCGGGCACGCCACTCGTGGTGCAGGTAAATCGAGCTCTCCCATGTCTGACTGTACGCAGCGCGCTCTTTCCAGCGGTGCGCACAGGCATACCCCACCACCCGGCCATCCTGCTCGCAGACCAGATAAGGAAATTCCGCCGCCGTCTGCACAATGCGCTTGCGCAGCTGCCCCTCACCCAGCGGCTCCGTTTCAAACGAAATCACCGTTTCCCTTACATAATAATTGTAAATAGCTGCAAGAGCAGCGGCATCATCAGGACTGACCGGGCGTACGTTCATCACTCTAACCTAAACGAAAAGCCCGAGGTGTTAACCTCGGGCCTTCTGAGCATCCCCACGCGGATTCGAACCGCGGTTCTATGACTGAGAATCATATGTCCTAACCCCTAGACGATGGGGACTTTCCTATGATGCTCGCAGTGTGACTGCGGGCGGATTATACACAGACAGCCAGCCCGCGTCAAGACCAAACTGAAAAAAACTGCAATTTTTCTTCTTTTGCACGGTATGGAACAGAAAAAGCTTGCACCAGGCAAGCGTGTCCGCTAGTATTCATTGCAGCACGCTACCAAGCCTGCAAAGCTCCGGATGGGTGGCAGAGCGGTTGAATGCAGCGGTCTTGAAAACCGCCGAAGGTTAATCCCTTCCGTGGGTTCGAATCCCACCCCATCCGTCATCAATAAAAGTAAGAAAACCTGCAAAAACATTGATTTTTGCAGGTTTTCTTATATAATCCCCCTAGGTAAACTTGCGATTTCCTATTACAAGAACATTACAAGAAAAATTACAAGAAAATTCAGGAGGGTGTATATGGGTTCTCAGTTTTACAATGGGCGCTTGTCGATTAACAAGGAAAAGGCGTCGCCGTATTGGATGGTTACTTTCCAAGGAAAGGACGGTAAGATGAAGCGGCGTTCTACTAAGGTGCCGGTGGCCGGTGGTTTGTTCGAGGGCGTGAAAATTACGGCTAAGCTGGCAGAGAAACTGGCGTACCAGCGCGGCGTGCAGATGGCTTGCGCGGAGGAATCGGAGTATGAGCGCCATAATAATGTGAGCGTGCGCGATTGGTGCGAGAAGTATATTTCCCGCAATGCAGGGCACGTTTCGCACCGGACTGTGAATAATGCCCGCACGGCTTACCGCTTCCTGTACGATTTCCTGGGGAGACGCGCCGATGCTCCGCTGCGCCTGCTGACTAAGGCGGATATTAAGGATTTTATCGCGCAGCGCCGCGAGGTGGTGCGCGCCGAGACGGTGAAGAAAGACCTGGCTGCTATTTCGCAGGCTTGCAAGGATGCCGTGGATTCGGAAGTGATTGACCGCAATCCCTGCCAGGGGGTAACTATTCCTGCCGACCGCGCGGGTGAGAAACGAATTAAGGAGGCGTTCACGATGGATGAAATCCGTTACATGATAGAGAAGTTTCCGCCATTGTGGAGCTCTGCTGTCCGCTGTTCCTTTGAAACCTTCGGCCAACGCCTGGGGGATATTCTGCGCCTGGATTGGTCGCAGTTCGACTGGCAGGCCCGCGTGGTGCGTTTCGTGACTGGTAAGACCGGGCGTGTTCTCGCCCAGCCCATGCGCCAGGCTTTCTATGATTGGGCGCACGCTAGATGGGTGGAAGCTGGCAGCCCCAGCACCGGCTTGCTGCATGGCCCGCTGCTCGCCCTGGGCGATGGTGCCAGTTACCAGTTCGGCCTGCTGCTGCGGACTCATGGCATTGGTTTGCTTCACGGTTCTTTCGGTGGACGCCGGCGCACGATGAACAGCAAATCCTTTCACAGTATCCGCGCTACTTGCGCTACCGAACTTCATGCGTGCGGCGCAAGCCAGGGTATGGCTATGGAGCTGGTGGGGCACGAGTCTGCCAACGTGCATGCGGTCTATATCCGCCCCACTTCCGAGCAGTTGCGCGTGGTAGCGGAAAATCTGCCCTCATTGTAAAAAAACGGCTATTCTTTTACATGATACCCACCCTCATGTAAAAGATTATTCAACTTCTTTACATGAGGGTGGGTGTTCTGCTTTTACCGGCTAATTACAGCTAATCACCGGCTAAATTAGCCGATAAATTTTCACTTCTTCCTCTTTGTTCTCTGTCCGGCCTTCGTCTTTGTCCTGGACTTCGCGCTCCCCTTCTTCTTCGGGCGGTCAAGCAGGCCTACGGTGCAGAGTATATCCTTGCCCGCGCGGGAAACATTTGCACCGGCAGCGGCACTCAGCGCGAGTGATCCAAAAGAACTGAGTGCTTCCGACCCGCTGCGGGAGAATGCACCGAAGCCCGTGCCTGATGCCCTCAGCAGCCCTGTGATGGTCTGGAAATACTGCTCCCAGGTCAGCGCACGTTCATCCGCGTGGTGGCGGTAGAGTCTCTTCGCGCCGGCGGCAATTCCCTGCACATCCAGAATCTGGCTTGCAAGGTTGCTGGAGTACACGCGCTCGCCTGTAATCAAGCTGGCCAGAGCTGCAATACCTTCTCCCAGCACCGGCACAGCAGACAGCGGGCCGGTGAGCGTGCTGGTGCCAGCAGATGCCAGGTGCGTGCCCAGCTCATCGTCATCTCCCTGGAGATAGCTAATCAGGAACGAA
>JAFNWZ010000218.1 GCA_017379255.1 Akkermansia sp.
CCCTGCCCGGCTGGGAGGGGCTGCAATGCCTGCTCAAGAACATTGGTCACACGCAGAACAACCTGGAAATCCTGCTCAAAGGGCTCACGATTTCCTCGCGCTGATTACAGCTCCAGCCGCACGTTTTCCCCATCGCCAGGCAGGTGAATCACCTGTCTGGTGTTTATTTCTCCGGCTTCAGTGTTGCTGCCCAGCACCGCCACATCGCATGGCTGGCAGGAGAAACGCGCATAACAGGTGTATGCCGCATTGCCAATGTACAGCACGCACCCGGCGGGGCTTTCCCACAGCACAACAGGGTGGTAATCTGTCGCCTTCCTGCGCGCCAGTTCTGCAGGCGGCGCATAAATCGAGAAGCGCCCGGCCTGGGTTTCAAAGGACATCCCCTCCGGCGGCAGCTCATGCGCCCGGATAACTGAAATCCCCGGCCACATGCGCTGCACCACCTCTGCCCCGCCGCCTGCGCTGCCCTGCGGAGACGTGACCAGCAGCACAGCCGGGGTATAACCGGCATGAAACAACGTGGGCACGGTTTTCATTTCAGCCGTGCCGGGGGTTCCGCAGTCTATCAACAACCCGTGATTTCCCAGCATGGCAAAGCTGCCACCATAGTTCAGGCCCTGCAGCATGACGGAGTGCCGCGGCGCGGGTTCCTGCGCGGGCAGATACGCATACGGCAGCTCACCGAACCACGCCACCACCGCCAGCAGCCAGGAAGCAGATTTCAGCGCCGCCCAGCCTGCAAGCGCCCCAAGCCAGGGCAGCGTCCCCAGGCAGAGATACAGCAGCCCGCAGAACATCACCATGGGCAATAATGGCGCAATGGCCATATTGGTCAGAAAGCTGCTGGTATTGGCGGCATGGAAGAACCACAGGGTGATGGGCACAGAAACAAGCCAGGCGCTCAGCGCCACAATGACTGTTCCACGAGCATACACCTCAAAATTACTCCAACGCTGCTCCCAGGGTGTGCGCAGCGATATGGGGATGTAGTCATCCGGCCCGAACCAGGCTTTCTCCAGCATGACGGTGCGGACCGCCACGCAGATAGCCGCATAAATACCAAACGAGAGCAGAAAACCGGCATTGCGCAGCTGGCTGGGGTCTGCCAACAGGATGAGCAGTGCGGCAAAGCTCCAGGTATTCAGCAGGCTCACCCGCCGCCGCAACATGAACCCGGCCAGCAGCACCGCCAGCATGAGATACGCCCGGATGGCCGGTACGGCACAGCCGGTCATGAGCACATAGATACCCACCACCGCCAGCAGCAGCGGACGGATTACTACCGGACGCACACGAAGCAGACGGAGCTGCAGCCAGCAGATTGATGCCACCAGCCCCACATGCAAACCACTCACCGCAAAGGCATGCAGACAACCGCCGTTGCGAAAGGCCTCCATGGTTTCGGCCTCAGCCCCGCTCTTATCACCCAGCACCAGGGAGCAGAGCACCTGCCGGGCGGGGTCGTTTTCCGACCCCGGCGGCATAAGGCGGGCTGCCAGTTGCTCCCGCAGGCGGAGTCCCCAGTGCTGCACGGTGCGCAGAGAAAGTGGTTTGCCCAGCTTTTCACCCGTGATGAAATCCAGCGTGGCGGCATAGCCCTGACTGCGCATCCAGGAGTCCGCATCAAACACCCCGGGCACCCCGGCGGGTCGGGACTCCTGCCGGGAGGCATACAGGCAGACTTCATCACCCGGAGTATAAGGAGTATTCCCACGCACCACCACCCGCACGCCATTCCACCCGGTGCTCAGCACGCAGCCCCGGCGCAGCGAGCGTTCTACCGTGCCGTGCAGCTGCACCACCTCGTGCTCCTCCACCCACTGGCGGAACCCGGCTGCGCGTTGCTCCACCAATGCCGAATGAATGCCGGCCACAAGCGAGCACAGCAGAGCGCATAAAGCAATGCGCCACAAACGGCACGCCGCAGCCAGCAACACCGACGCACACGCCAACACGCACCACCACCCACCGGGAAGCGCCCCCAGCACGGCCAGCAGCGGCAAAAACAGCGGAGCAGACTGCATCCAGCGGCGGAGAGTCTTCATGGCGCAGCTGAAGTGAGATTGTTCTTTCCTGCAAAATCTTTAACGGCCAGAAGACAAGCCTGTTCAGTCGCGGTAATGAGTGCGGTCGGGGGTGATGGTGAGCACCCTGGTACCTGCAGGGCCGAGCGGCTCGCAACGCGCCACAAGCGAAAACTCCGGGGATATGAAGGCGCGATGGTTGTGCTCCAGGCAGGTATTGAACAAAACCAGCATGGGCAGAACGATTTGCTGGACAATGCCAACGCCCTGCTCCGTGTCGGTGCAGAACACCTCAGGGAAGCCCAGATCTGCCAGACCATCTGTCAGCAGCCCCACGCGCCCCG
>JAFNWZ010000219.1 GCA_017379255.1 Akkermansia sp.
CTTAATTCTTCATCGGATAATTTGGAAACAACCGAATCCAGCGCTTCGATCTTATCCACAATCGGATAAATTCGTTTTAATTCACGCTGACTGTGCGTTCCCATAAGCTTTGAAAAGCCTGGACTACCACGGCACCATGGAGGAATACTACCAGGCCAAGAAGCAGCTCTTCCTCCGCATGGCGGCAGAAGACCGCAAGAGCGCTGCCGTCATCAACATTGATGACGCCTACGGCCGCCGCCTGGCAGAAGAACTCGCCCCCATCATGAGAGTGCGCACCTTCGGCGAGAACGAAAAGGCCGATTTCCGCGCCGTGCCCAAGCTCATCACCCTGAAAGGCAGCCAGTACGAACTGCACTACCAGGGCCGCACCTACCTGGTGCGCACCCCGCTCATCGGCGCATTCAACCTCTCCAACAGCCTGGCCGCCCTGGCAGGTGCGGTGTGCTCCGGCATCGGCCTGAGCGAAGCCATCACCGCCCTGGCGCAGAGCCCGCAGGTACCCGGCCGCATCGAGCTGGTCTCCAGCGTGAACAACGTGCAGTGCTTCGTGGACTACGCCCACACCCCGGATGCTGTGGAAAACGTGTGCAAGACCATGAAGGCACTCTGCCGCAACGGCCGTCTCATCACCATCTTCGGCTGCGGCGGCGACCGCGACCGCACCAAGCGCCCGCTCATGGGCGAAGCCGCCGCCCGCTACAGCGACCTCTGCCTCGTGACCAGCGATAACCCCCGCAGCGAAGACCCGGAGCAGATTATCGATGAAATCATGCCCGGCATTCCCACCGGCAAGCAGCACCGCATCACCGACCGCGAGGAAGCCATCCGCGCGGCGCTGGAGCAGGCCCGCCCCGGAGATGCCGTCCTCATTGCCGGCAAGGGACATGAGAACTACCAGATTTTCGCCAACGAAACCATCGACTTCTCCGATTCTGCCGTGGTGCGCAAGTTCTACGCTGAAAAGAACCCGGAAGGCATTTCCGTGCCCTCCCGCAAGCCGGAAGGCCGCCGTTCCAGATAAATCCTTCATTTCATGACCCACCTGAGCACCAGTGACCTCGTTTCCGCCACCGCCGGCAAGGCAGTGGCCGTGGGAGACCGCGCCATCACCGCCGGCCTCACCACAGACAGCCGCGCCATCACGCCCGGCTGCGTCTTCCTGGCGCTCTGCGGCGAACGCTTCGATGGCAACAACTTTGCCGCCGATGCCTCGCAGAAAGGTGCGGCTGCGGTGGTGGTCTCCCGCCTGCAGGGCGACTACGCCCCGGGCTGCACCGTGGTGCTGGTGGAAGATACCCTTGTAGCCCTGCAGAGCCTGGCCTCCTGGTGGCGCGGGCAGCTGGAGCCCCTGCACGTGGTGGGGCTCACCGGCAGCAGCGGCAAGACCAGCACCAAGGACATGTGCCTCTCTGTGCTGCGCCAGAAATATGAAGCACTGGCCACCAAGGGCAACCTCAACAACCACATCGGCGTGCCGCTGAGCATCCTGGGCACCCCGCAGGGCACCCAGGCGGCCATCTGGGAAATGGGCATGAACCACGCGGGCGAAATCGCCCCGCTCTGCGCCATGACCCGCCCGCAGATCGGCATCATCACCACCATCGGCTCTGCCCACCTGGAGTACCTGGGCAGCCGCCAGGCCATTGCCGAGGAGAAATGCACCGTGGCTCGCGCCCTGCCGGCAGGCGGATTCATGATTTACCCGGCGCAGGATGATTTTGCGGACTTCATTGCCACGCAGACAGCCGCCACGCCGATTCCCGTGGGCGGCTGCAACAGCCTGGTACGCGCCCTCAACCCGCGCAGCACCGCCACCGGCACCACCTACACCCTGCACATCGAAGGCGAGGGCGAGGTGGAAGTCTCCCTGCCCGTTCCCGGTGCCCACATGGTGAGCAACAGCCTGCTGGCCGCTGCCGCCGGCTGGAAACTCGGCTGCACCCTCGACCAGATTGCCGCGGGGCTCTCGGCCTCTGCCCTCACACACGGCCGCCTGGCCTGCAAGGAGGTGGACGGCTACACCGTGGTGGACGATACCTACAACGCCAACCCCGAGAGCATGAAAGCCGCTCTCGAAACCGTAGCCGCCCTGCGCGGCCCGAAACGCCACATTGCCGTGCTGGGTAAGATGGGCGAACTGGGCGAGGGCGGTATCGCCGCCCATGCCGACATGGGCTGGTGCGCAGCCTCCCTGGGCTATGCCGCCGTGGTGGTGGTAGGCCCGGAGTGCCCGGAGACACTGGCGCTCTGCCAGGCCGCCGCTGAAAGTATCCCGGCGCTGCTGGTGAGCACACCTGCAGAAGCCGCCGCCGCCCTGCGGGCGCTCATGCAGCCGGGCGATGCCCTGCTCTTCAAAGGCTCGCGCTCCGCAGGCATGGAACGCAGCATGTACGAACTCTTTCCCTCCCTTAACCCCCAATCCTGACGTATGATTAATTTTATTTACGACCTGCCCTTCGAGGTGCAGCTCCTGCTGGCCCTGCTGGTGCCCTTCATCGGCTCCATGCTCATCGGGCCGAAGCTCATTGCCGTGCTGCGCGCCATGAAGGCGGGGCAGCCCATCCGCCAGGCCTGCGGCGGCGTTCTTGCCCCGGAGCACCAGGCCAAGGTGGGCACTCCGACCATGGGCGGCATCATGATTATCGGCCTCATCATGCTCACCAGCATCCTCTTCCTGGACATGGGCAACCCCAAGCTGCAGTGCTGCCTGCTGGTCATGGGCGTGACCGCCATCCTGGGCTTCCTGGATGACTGGGCCAAGATTACCAAAAAGAGCACCGACGGCGTGAGCGGCTGGTTCAAGATTGCCCTGCAAGCCGTGGCTGCCGTTGCCTGCGCCGGGTATCTCTACTACCTCGACCCCTCCATTGCCCGCGTGCTTGTTCCCTTCTACGGCACCCTGGACCTGGGCATCTTTTTCATTCCTTTTGCCATGCTGGTCATCATCGGCGCCTCCAACGCCGTGAACCTCACCGATGGTCTGGACGGTCTTGCCAGCGGCTGCATGGTTATTTCCGCCCTGGCATTCATCATCATCAGTTCGTTTATCCTGTTCCCTGGCACCGGCAACAATCCCCTCGTCTGCTACCTGCTCTGCATCGCCTCCGCCTGCCTTGGCTTCCTGTGGTTCAATGCCCACCCTGCCAAGGTCTTCATGGGTGACACCGGCTCCCTTTCCCTGGGCGGTGCGCTGGGTACAGTAGCCGTGTGCACGCACTCTGAGCTGCTGCTGGTTGTCGTTGGCGGTGTGTTTGTAGCCGAAGCGTGCTCGGTCATGATTCAGGTAGGCTGGTTCAAGGTCAGCCGCAAGCTGTATGGCGAGCCGCGCCGCTTCTTCCGCATGGCACCGATTCACCACCACTTCGAGAAGTGCGGCTGGAGCGAAACCCAGGTCTGCGTTCGCTTCTGGATTATCGCCTTCTTCCTGGCTGTGCTCGGCATCGCGCTTCTGCCGGCCTGCTTCAATATCTAACACTTTCAACATTTTTCATCACCATGGAACTCACGGGTAAAAAGATAGCGGTACTCGGCTGCGGCCGCAGCGGTATTGCCGCCGCCAGACTGGCACTCGCCAAGGGTGCTGCAGAGGTCTGCATTTTCGACACCAACACCAACGCCACCTGCAACGAACCCGGTGTGGCGCTGGCAGCCGGTGCTACAGAGGAGCAGGCACGCGCCTACGCGGCAGATATGGTGATTCTCTCCCCCGGTATCGAAGGCGACATTCCCTGGACACTCGCCTTCACCGCCCACGGTGCTCCCCTCATCGGCGAAACCGAACTCGCCTGGCACTACTACGGCGGCCGCATCATTGCCATCACCGGCACCAACGGCAAAACCACCACCACCGCCCTGCTGGAGCATGTGCTGCTTTCTGCCGGCAAGACCGCCAAGGCCTGCGGCAACTACGGCTACCCCCTCAGCGAAGTAGCCCTCATGGAACCGCAGCCGGAATTCGCCGTGCTGGAGGTCTCCTCGTTCCAGATGGAAACCATCGTTGATTTCAAGCCCGAGGTGGCCATCTGGCTCAACTTTGCGCCCGACCACATGGACCGCTACACCAAGGTGGAGGATTACTTCAACGCCAAGCTCCGCATCTTTGAGAACATGGGGGCAGACCAGCTCGCCATTGTGCGCGAGGGCGATGAGCTCCCCGGCATCACGCCCCGCCGCGTGGGCTTCTCCTCCGTGGTTTCCACCGGGCAGCTCTACTTTGAGAACGGCGCTATCTGCGAAGCCGGCCAGGTGCTTACCCCGCTGCGCGGCACCGCGCTGGAGCAGGCCCACAACGCTGAAAACGCCATGGCCACCACCCTGGCCTGCCGCGCCGTTGGGCTGGATGATGCCACCATCTCTGCCGCCGTGCGTTCCTTCTGCCCGCCCGGCCACCGCTGCGAAACCGTGGCGGAAATGGACGGTATCCTGTGGCTCAACGACTCCAAGAGCACCAACCTGCACTCCACCGAGGCCGCCGTGCGCTCCCAGACCCGCCCCATCGTGCTGCTGGCAGGTGGCAAGGACAAGGGGCTGGATTACACCGCCATCAACCCCATGCTGGCGAAGAAAGCCCGCGCCTGCATCGTGTTCGGCCAGATTGCCGACCAGCTGGAACAGACCTTTGCACCGGTCTGCCGCGTGGTGAAGGTGCAGACCGTGCCCGAAGCCGTGGAGGCCGCCCACCAGATTGCCGAACGCGGCGATGTGGTGCTGTTCTCCCCCGGCACTTCCTCCTTCGACCAGTTCACAGGCTATGTACAGCGCGGCGAATGCTTCCGCAACGCCGTGAAGAGCACCCTTCATCTGTAATCCCCCCCTCCTCAGATTGACCATTTTATGAAAAGAGATTCCAAAGCCACATTCCGCAATTCTGACCTCGGCCGCGCCAAACCCAAACGCCATTTCCTCAAGACTTTCGTAGACGATAACCTGAAGCAGAAGCGCCACCACTCCGACACCGGGCTTGTGGTAGACCGCACCAGCCCCACCACCGTGCTCCGCATCATCTTCGGGCTCATCGTGGTGCACCTGCTCGTCATCGGCGGCGTGATGCTGCGCGGCAACATTGCCAAGAGCAGCAGCGGACTGGCCGTGGTGCCCTCCATCACCCCGCCCCCGGCCATGCCTGCCCAGCAGGCCCCGGCACCCGCCGTGCAGCCGGTCCAGCCCACAGCGGTGACCGTGGCAGAGCCCGCCCCGGCACCTGCCCCCGCCCCGGCGCAGGAGGTTCACATCACCCAGAACACCCCGGTCAATATGGAAGCGGTGACTCCCTCCACCGCCCAGCCCGCCACCCCGGCCACCCCCGTGGCTGTGGAGCCAGCCCCGGCACCGGCTGCCCCCGCCGTTCCCACGGTTGAAGTGAAGCACCTGGTCAACTCCGGCGATACCTGGGGACGCGTGGCCGCCCAGTACGGCATCACCGAGGATGTGCTCAAGGGCGCCAACCCCACCCTGGCTGCCCGCACCAACCTGCCCGGCGGCACCTACCTGAGCGTGCCCGTTCCGCAGGACTCTGCCGCCGCCCAGGCTGCCCAGGCCGCCCAGCCTGTGGTGCAGGAAACGGCTAAGTTCCACGAGGTGAAACGCGGCGAGAACCTGGGCCGCATTGCCCGCAAGTACAAGATTTCCCTTTCCAAGCTACTCAGGCTCAACAATATGACCCAGGCAGACGCCAAGCGCCTGCGCGTGGGCCAGAAGCTCAAGGTAAGCGAATAACAGGCCGGACCCCGCCGCACCATGACTTCCCGCGTCAGCATCATCAGCATCTGGGTATGCTTCATCCTCCTGCTTGTGCTGGGGGTGGTCATGGTCGCCAGCACCGGCACCTGTGTACCCGGGCAGGATGAACTGCCCTGGCACGGCACCTTCCTGGGCAAGCAGTGCATGTTTGCCCTGGTGGGCATCGGGCTGGCACTGTTCCTGAGCCGCATCGACTACCACGTCTGGCGGCGCTTCGTGAAAATCGCGTGGATTGTCTGCGTTATCCTGCTCATCTGCTGTTTCCTGCCCGGCATTGGCAAGCGGATCAACGGCGAAGCCCGCTGGATTAACCTGGGACTCACCTTCCAGCCCAGTGAGCTGGCCAAAATCACCCTCATGCTCACCCTGGCCAACTGGTACACCACCTACCGCGAAATGGCCGGCACTTTCTGGAAAGGCTTTGTGATTCCCGGGGCTTTCCTCTTCGGGCTGCCGCTGCTGCTCATTCTGGTGGAAAAGGACATGGGCACCGCCGCAGCGCTGGCCATGTCGGGCTTCTGCGTGATGTTTGTCTCCGGCACGCGCTGGTGGCTGCTGCTGCTCTCCATGCTGGTGGGCGGCATCGTCCTGTACGTGATGATGACCGGCAGCGCCAACCGAATGATGCGTATCGAAGCCTGGTACGACCCGCAGGCTTTCAGCCAGGGCGCTGGCCGCCAGCAGTGGATTGCCATCCTGGCCTTTGCCCGCGGCGGCTTCTCCGGCGTGGGACTGGGAGACGGCATTGAGAAATACGGCAACCTGCCCTATGCGCACACCGACTTCATCTTTGCGGAAATCGGCGAGGAATGGGGCCTGCTGGGCTCTGCCGGGGTGCTGGTGCTCTTCACCGTGCTGACTATTTCCGGCTTTGCGCTGGCCGTGCAGACGCATGACACCTTCGGCCGCATCTTTGCCCTGGGGCTTTCCTGCACCATCTTCTGGCCCGCCATGCTCAACATCATGGTAGTCACGGCCATGCTGCCCAACACGGGTCTGCCGCTTCCCTTCATCAGCAGCGGCGGCACCAACCTCGTCTTCACCATTGCCTCCATCGGCATGCTCACCAGCATCCAGCGCTACACGCCCATCATCCAGCAGAACTACTGGCCCACCCGCAGGCAACACGAAATCCAGAACTCATGAACACGGAAAAATCTCTCAACGTCATCATCGCCTGCGGTGGCACAGGCGGCCATCTCTTCCCCGGCATTGCCGTGGCGCAGCAGCTCCGCAAAATGGGGCACCACCCGGTGCTGCTCATCTCCCGCAAGGAGGTGGATGCCGAGGCCTCCAGCAAATACGGCGACCTCGAATTCCACAGCATTCCGGCCATTGCCAAGCCCCCCACCCTCTCGCTGCGCATGCCCGGCTTCCTCTGGAAGCTGTTCACCACCTACATGGGCTGCAAGAAGCTCATCCGCCGCGAAAAGGCAGATGCCGTACTCGGCATGGGCGGATTCACCAGCCTGCCCCCCTGCAAGGCCGCCCACGCCCTGGGGCTGCGCTCCTATGTGCATGATTCCAACGCCATGCCCGGCAAGTCCAACCGCCTCACCGCCCGCTGGTGCACCAAGGTGCTGGTAGGCATGCAGGAAGCTGTGCAGCATTTCCCCGGCAGCACCTGCGAGGTGGTAGGCACCCCGGTGCGCGATGAAATCCGCAACCTGCCCGCCCAGGCCGAAGCCCGCGAACGCCTCGGCCTGCCCGCCGGTAAGCCCGTGATTCTGGTGACCGGCGGTTCCCAGGGCGCAAAGAATCTCAACAGCATGCTCATCGAGGCTGCCAAGGCAGACCCCGGCGTGCACTACCTGGTCATTGCCGGGCGGCTCGACTATGAGCGCGTGAACGCCCTTGCGGGCGGCGCACCGAACATCACCGTGCTGGGCTTCTGCTCCGATATGCCCGCCGCCTATGCCGCGGCAGATGGCGTCATTGCCCGCAGCGGAGCCAGCACCCTCACGGAGCTCTCCATCATCGGCAAGGCCACGCTGCTGGTTCCCTTCCCCTTTGCGGCAGATGACCACCAGACGCACAATGCCCGTGCCTTCTCCACCCGCGGGGCAGCAGTGCTCATCCAGCAGGCCGACCTCACCACGGAAAAGGTGCACGATTTTGTGCACAACACCGTGCTGAACCCCGCCGCCCGCGAAGCCATGGAAAATGCCATGCGCGCGCTCTCCCGCCCGAACGCTGCACGCGAAATCGCAGAAGCGATTTTGAGTGAATAATGATTAGTGATTAATTATTAATGAATCAGATTCTTCAACAAGTTGTTGAAGAATCTGATTCACCCACCTTGGGAAACCATGTGCAGCTTGTAGATAAATACAAAATCGATGCCCCTCATTCACATCAATGTAACGGCCCAGCGGCTGGAACTGCGCGGCGATGACGGCGCGGTGCTCTTTGCCGCGCCTTGCAGCACCGGCGCCGCCGGCACCGGCAGCGAGGAAGGCAGCGGCCGCACCCCGCTGGGGCGGTTCTGCATCTGCTCTAAGCACGGCGAAAACGCCCCGCTGCACACGGTGTTCCGCGCCCGTATCCCCGTGGGCACCTGGCCCGCTGCCGCGCTGGGGGAAGATGCCATCCTCTCCCGTATCCTCTGCCTGCACGGGCTGGAGCCGCACAACGCCAACACCCGCGCCCGCTTCATCTACATCCACGGCACGGCTGATACCGCCCGCCTCGGCACCCCCGTCTCCCACGGCTGCATCCGCCTCTCCCCGCAGGATGCCGCCACCCTCTTCGACCTCGCCCCCATCGGCACACAGGTCATCATCAGAGCGTAGATTACGGCATGCGCTTCTGTGCGCTTTACATGGCCACGGGCATGGTCTATAATCATGGCATGAAATACAGACGATGCGGACGCAGCGGGGTACTGCTGCCGGAAATTTCACTGGGCCTGTGGCACAACTTCGGCGGCGGGGATGACCGGGCGCAGAATGCAGCCATCATCGGCCGTGCAATGGAACTGGGCATCTGCCACTTTGACCTGGCAGACAACTACGGCCCGCCCCCCGGCAGCGCTGAAGAGCGCTTTGGCGACCTGCTGCAGCATGAGTTTGCCAGCCACCGCGACGAGATGTTCGTTGCCACCAAGGCAGGGCATCTGATGTGGGATGGCCCTTACGGCGACTGGGGCAGCCGGAAGCACCTCATTGCCGGGCTGAACCAAAGCCTGCGCCGCATGAAGCTGGACTATGTGGATGTGTTCTACCACCACCGCCCCGACCCCGAAACGCCGATTGAGGAAACCGTCGAGGCGCTGGTGCAGATAGTGCGCAGCGGCAAGGCGCTGTATGTAGGTTTGTCAAAATACCCGCCGGCACTCTTCAACCGGGCCTGCACCCTGCTGGCAGAGGCGCATGTGCCCTGCCTGCTGCACCAGTTCCGCTATAACCTGCTGGACCGCGCCTGCGAAGGAGGCATGCTCCCCGCCGCCAAGGACCAGGGGGCAGGCAGCATCGTGTTCTCGCCGCTGGCGCAGGGTATGCTTACCGGCAAATACCTGAACACCACCTCGCTCCCCATCGGCTCGCGCGCCGAACGCAGCGATTCCATCTTCCTGGATGCCGGCAAAGTAGCCGCCGATGCCGAACGCGTGGCAAAGCTGCATGCACTGGCCAGCGAGGCGGGAATCCCCCTCACGCAGCTGGCGCTGCGCTGGCTGCTGCAGCGCAACGGGGTGAGCAGCGTGCTGGTGGGAGCCCGCACCGTGGCCCAGCTGGAGGACTGCGCCGCAGCCAGCGGTTGCGCACCGCTGGACGACGCTCTCATGGACCAGATTAACAACCTCAAATAAACCGATGCGCCACCTGCTCATGACATGCTGCCTGCTGGCAGCCGGCATCGCCGCGGCCGATGCCCCCCGGACACTGGAGGGCGGCTGGCACTATGCCTGGGGAGACGAATTCAACGGCAGCAAGCTGGACACCAGCAAGTGGAAACATGAGCTGGGGGTTATCCGCAACCGCGATGCAGTCCAGACCTACACAAAAGACTGCGTGAAGGTGCGCGGCGGCAAGCTCCTGCTCCTCTCCAGGGCAAAAGAAACCAAAAACAGCAACTACAACCCCAGAAAGGAACACTGGACACACCAGATAAAGAGCATGCCCTACGCCAGCGGTTCGGTAACAACCCGCGATGTGAAGCACTTTGAATGCCCGGGACGCCTGGAAATCCGTGCTAAAATCCCCAAGGCCAAGGGGGTGTGGCCCGCGCTCTGGACAATGCATGTGAACCAGTACGGCTGGCCTGCCAATGGCGAGATTGACATTCTGGAGCACATCTCGCAGGAACCGGACACCTGCTACTCCCTCTTCCGCTGGGGAGCCAACGGCGGCGACCAGGAACACAAGGTGATCCGCACCACCAGCATCCCGGATTACAGCAAAGATTTCCACACCTATGTGCTGGAATGGGATGAGGAGACCATGCGTATCCTCATTGACGGCACGGAGGTGAACAGCACCCCCATGAGCGCAGCAGACTACCCGGACGGCAACAACCCGCTGCGCACCCCCTGCTACCTCATCATGAACACGGCCATCGGCGGCTGGGCAGAAGCCTCCGATGCCACGCAGTATCCGGTGCAGTTCGAAATTGACTACGTGCGCTATTACACCAAGGGCGAAACCGCCGGGGCGGCTGAATCTGCCACAGATGATAACGATAAGCCCGCCAGGAAGAAGCGGAGCAAGAAGACCAAGAAGAAGAAAAAGCGCGCATAATCCCCCCCCACCACCACCAGGCAAATGGAATTCACCGATCCCTTTTCTTTCCGGCGCTTATTCAACCTCTCCATGAGTTATGGCGGGGTGGTGTTCCTCATTCTGTGTCTCGGGCCGCTCAAACCGCTGCTGGAGGAACCGGTAACGCCGGAGCTGCTGAGCGCAGCTGCAGGCGGCATCGGCGCTCTGGTACCGGTGGGCATGGGGCTTTCAGCCATGGCCGCAGGGGTAGTGCGCAAGCTGCTGTTCCGCTACGGCGGCGTAAACAAATCAAGCCTCTGGGCGGTGTTCCTGGTGGGCAGTTTCTGGCAGCTGCCGCTGAGCCTCAGCATTGCTTCAGCCGCCGCCGGACACGAGCCCGGGGTATGGATACTGCCGCTGTGGTTCACCGCCGGGGCCACACTGGCCTCTGCTGTTCTGGTAGCGGTATTATACAGAGCCCAGCCGCGCGGAAAATCTTTCGGCGAATAGAACGCAATGGCTTATTGCGATGCAACAGGCGCAGTGGTATCATGAGCGCAAGATGACACTTGAACACCCCTTCCTTGATGATACGCAGCTGCCTGCATGGTCGCAGCTGAGACCGGAAAACGCCCGCGTGGATATCCGCCTGGCCATTGAGCAGGCCAAGGCCGCCATTGAGGGCATCTGCCAGGTACAGGAACCCACCTATGCCAACACCTTCGATGCGCTGGAAAACAGCAGCGCCGCCCTCATGCGCGGCTGGCAGCGCCTCAACCACCTGCGTTCGGTCATGGATTCTCCCGAGCTGCGCGAGGTCATCAACGAACTCATGCCTGAGGTGGTCATCTACTCCAGCAGCGTGACCCTTAACCCGCAGCTCTACGCCGTGCTCAAAAACGCCGCCGCCCAGCCCTGGGTGCAGGAGCTTTCTGCCGTGAAGCAGCGTTTCATTTCCGAAACCCTGGCCGATTTCCGCGAGAGCGGTGCCGACCTGCCGGAGGACAAGAAAGCCCGCTATGCCGAGCTTTCCACCGAACTGGCCCAGCTCTCCCAGCAATTCGGCGAGCACGTGCTCGATTCCACCAACGCCTGGGAGTATGTGACCAGCGACGAAGCCGAGCTGGCCGGGCTTCCGGAATCTGCCCGTGAAGCCGCCCGCCAGGATGCCCTGTCCAAAGGCCACGGCAGTGAGGAAAAGCCCGCCTGGCGTTTCACTCTGCAATTCACCAGCATCCAACCCGTGCTCACCTTTGCCGACAATGCCGCCCTGCGTGAACGCGTGTGGCGAGGTATGCAGAGCAAGGGTACAGAGGCCTATGACACCGCCCCGCTCATCGACAAAATCCTGACCCTGCGCGCCGAAAAAGCCGCCCTGCTGGGCTACGAACGATACTCCGACTATGTGACCAGCCGCCGCATGGCCGGCAGCGGACAGACCGCTCTGGATTTCATCAACAAGCTGCACGAACAGGTGCGCCCCGCTTTCCTGGAAGAGCAGGAAGCCATCCGCCGCTTTGCCGAGGAACAGACCGGCACCGCCATCACCACCATGGAACCCTGGAGCATCGGCTACTGGAGCGAGAAACGCCGCAAGGCTCTCTACGATTTCGACACCGAAGAGCTGCGCCCCTACTACGCCATGCAGAACGTGCTGGACGGCATGTTCTCCATCTACGCCGGGCTCTACGGCATCCGCTTCACCCGCAAGGAAACCGCCTGCATCCAGCCCGGCGAGGAAGTGC
>JAFNWZ010000220.1 GCA_017379255.1 Akkermansia sp.
AGTTGTTATTGCCGGCAGCAGGAATTTCAATGACTATGAGCTGTTTTCTTCGGTTGTGGATAAGTGCTTGTCGCGAATCCGGCACGAATATGATATTATCATTTTATCTGGGCATTGCTCCGGCGCGGATATGATGGCGGAACGGTATGCTCAGGAGAACGGCTTTGAACTGGAAGTATTTCCTGCCGATTGGAGTCTCGGTCGTAAAGCCGGTCCACTGAGAAACAAAGCAATGGTCGATATTGCCGACTATGCCATTGCCTTCCCGAGCGGAGGTCGCGGCACACAATCCCTTATCAATTTCGCACACCAGAAGGGTATCCCCACCAAAGTATATCCCGTACAGACAGATTGAGAGGTACTGGTATGAAACGCTATTTATGCACAATGATTGCACTGCTGATGGTTCTAACAGCATGCGCTGCACCGGCCACATCTGAGCCCGAGTCTACAAAATATATTCATGCCCCTTATGTGTCAACCATCACGGCAGAAGAGTGCTTCATCTGCAGCGAGTCGAAGGGTACGTCCACCGGGTTGTACTGGGGAGAAGACAATGTCGGTCTTTTGAACCTCAACACTTTCGAAGTTCTGCGGATTGAAATTAACCGCTATGAGAACGGCAAGCTGGTAGAAAAGCAGGCAGGCTTCATGCGGACAACTGGTATGAAAAGCGGTAGCGTGTTCGCAACTACTGACCCCGACCGCGGCTATTCCCATGTTCGGATTGGTGGTGCCAACAGCTCTATTGACGCTGGTTCTATCCAAAGCCATCTGTGTCAGACCTGCCTTGATGAAATCAACAATATGCACTTTGGTGATTATCCGCCGGAAGCATACGCCATCGTGAATTTCACAGATAAGACCATCAGACCCCTGATTCAGAACACCACATTCTTTGGCTCCGGAAACTATGGGGTTGACTGCGAATTTGAGGACGATGGCAACATCGACTTACTGATTTTCTATTGTCCACCCCGGTACCAATAACCGGCGAAGCCGGATTTATACACAAGGCATAAAAACACCCCGGCTGGAAAATCCAGTCGGGGTGTTTGCTACGAGAATTTGAACGTGGTTGGTGGTGGTTCTCATCTCAGGTGACTAAAAAGAAATGATGTGATACAGAAGAAGCGCACATGCCGGATGCACAATATCATCCAGGTGCTCATACTCCTTTCCACTGATGGTATCCAGATGCGTAACATAGTACCCGAACTTCGGGTCCATTTCATGCGCAATCGAGCATGCACATCCAGCTACCTTTTTAAGGCTAACATCGCTGATGGCAAAGTTGGCAGCCTTGCCATCGATGCTTTTTGCAATCCCGGGGTCCGGGTTAAGGGAGACCAGGTGATTGCATGGGATACACTCAGATTCCTCGATGAGTGTAATTGTGGCAGATGCCAATGCATCCAGCCGTTCAATTTCGCGCTGCGTGAGCTTGCCGGCCATTTCCTTTGCTATCCGGTCGAGGTACAACTGGATAACTCTGGATTCATGGGCTAATGCAAACAGCTTTTGAATACGAACACATTTGGTTTCATCCAAAGCCACAGCGGTTGTAGTTTCATTGTGCACCATCGGTTTCCTCCTTTGGAGGCTTAGGCAGCAGCTGCTCGGAGAGGATTGCTGCCATCAGAAGTACTGCACAACGCGTGAGCACGGTTTTACTGGTCATATCAGCATCTCCGAAGAGCTCTGTAGGCCAGGTGGTCCACGAATTGCTGACGCGGTTCAAACTGGAACTCCAGGAGCAGTGGCGAGAGGGATGATTCTCTCCGTCACGTGCAAGCGGGATTTCGTGAGTTGTGAAGACAAAGCCGTTCGGTTCTCTGCGTAAATTGGAAATCGCAGAAATGGTGCTCTCGATAAGCTGACGAAGGCGAATTGCCTCTGCTTCCTGCATAGCACCGTACCGCATCGTGATTTCGTCAATCAACTGTCTCGCGATAGCCCTCGGAGAAACAGATTTGATGATATCCATCACCAAGTAGCGTTTTCCACCGGGCTTCGGTTCCGTGTGGATAGGCGGCGCGGCATTCGAGAGGACGTGAGTGAGGAATTCCTGGTATTTCATTTGAGAAATAAACCGTGTAACATCCTTCACTGCGAGGTCTTCGTCCGTTTCCGGGTGCCGCTGCTCAATCAGCTGATAGAGCTCACGTACACTACTTTGGGTATCCAGTGAGCACGACTCCGTGCATCCGATTACCTCACTTCCGTCGGGATATTCAAGGGAAACCTTGTACTGGGTTTCACGCTGCTTCTGGAGAACGATACGTGTTTCGGAAATTCCAAAGGACTCGCAGACAAATGTCACATCATCCTTCCGCATATAGTACAGTTTCGGCGAATATGCTCGGGCGTCATCCAGCAGAGCCTGAACAAAATCGTCAACGATGTCGGAATCATCCTCAGCGTCGGCCTGTTCAGAGTCTGCTGCGCGGTTCTCCTGCTCCGCAAGGTGCGTGGAGAATGCGGTATAGATATCTGCCAGAACAGAGTCTTCTTCTCCGGGGGATACCATTTCCATAGAACTGTAGACGCAGCTACCGTCTGTTGCTTTTGTGGTGGTCATCACGTACTTGACGAATTTGCCATCACCGGTTCCCTGGGAGAGGTGAGATACCAGACCTTCTTCATCATCGATGATGAGGAATGTAGGAGAGTCCGGGTGCTGTTCGTTGGGAATCACATCCCAGCGATGCTTCTGGAAGCCAGCTTGCGCATCTTCCAAAAGCTTATCCGCATATCGTTCTGCGGGGTTTTTCTGTCCGATGATAGCACCGGGGTCAGAGGTGATTTGGACTTCGAGCTTGTGATTCATAGTAAAAACTCCAATCGTAAAATATTATGATGGCTTGCTGCCATTCATTCGATAATAAGGGTGGGCTGCGTAGTATGCACACGGCGTTTCCATGTTGCTGTATGCACAGCTCTGGATACCTTCGTGTACAACTCGTGCAACTCAGACAATGGACCAAGGCAGAGGTCTACCATGGTATACTTTGATTCAGCGCCATCGTAGAAAGTGAAGATAACCTGGTATCCTCCCTTGATGGGCCCTTTTTCAAAAACAACACGGTTTTTTCCGCCATTCAGCCCGTCTCCTACAAACACGCTGAGATTGCTTCGTGTAGGATGAAAGCCCCATTGAATCTGAGGAGATGCAGATTGAATGTCATCAGACAAGAACTGAAGCAAATTGATTGCATCGGCTTCGGTCACTGGGTAATCTGGACAGTTATGGATAAAGTATCCTTCGCGAATCATCATCAAGCACACATCCTTTCTCAGACACCTTCGAGCAAATTCACAATGAAGTCCTTCGCAAATTTTAAATTGCGCTGGTCAGGGTGCAAGCCACCATAGTTGTAATCC
This sequence comes from Akkermansia sp., assembly GCA_017379255.1. Lineage (GTDB taxonomy): Bacteria > Verrucomicrobiota > Verrucomicrobiia > Verrucomicrobiales > Akkermansiaceae > Akkermansia. Next base: position 3,385 of record JAFNWZ010000220.1, read on the forward strand.
GGGAACTTGACATACGAATTTGCTATCTGTGCCAGCGACGCACTTTTCAGACTTGCACAGATTTTTTTGTCTGGCAGCGACTGCAAGCCGATGCCTCGCAGCAGAAGGTCAACTTTCTTCGGCTTTGTGTTCACGATGTAAGATGCTGTAGCTCGAATCAAAGCCTCAAGACGAAGCCGTTCTACGCTATTCTTCGCAATCGAGAAACTGAGCATCGAAGGCTTGTCGAGGATTTCGGCGATGAGCTCGTCTACATCGACGCTGCACATGATATCTCGGACCGTAACACTTAGGTCTTCTGCCGGCTGAGGGTATTTCGCCTTAATAGCGCTCATTGCTTCCGCCAAAGGATTACCTCTTTGTGCCGCCTCCGCAAAGGTGACCGCGCAGGTGACTTTGTGCAGAAGGTGCTGAAGATGCATATCGCAGTTGATGTCGCCATCCGTCTCGACGGCACAGTAGATTTGCTTGCCGTGACGGTTGTAGGTAAACTCAACGCCGGGCTTTTCGGTGAGCATCCGAAGGGTCATCAGCGTTCCTTCCGCCAAGCCGTTGGAACAATAAATAATGCCATCTTTAGAATTACTACGTCGCCACTGAATCAACGGCTTGGATTTGGAGGCATCTGCGATGAGATTGTGGATGAAACAGCTGTGCTGCTTCTTGGTGACCTCGTTGCCTTCGGTGCAAGTGATGGTCAGGGTTCGTTGATGAGTTGTGTTCATTGTGATTTCTCCTTTGTGTGTAGATTTGAGTGTGTATATGAACGCAGCGCAGAGCGCTGTCGGTTATGAGGGTGCTACCAGTCCCAGGCGGTTCGGAAAGAAAGGATAGGAACGAACCGGGGCGTTCCGGAACTGGTAGCGTGGAGTGCGGCGTGCAAATGCTGATGTGGGTGACGGGTTCACCAGCGGCCCCGGTAGTTGACATGACGCGAGACTTGATTCTGAATCTGCGATGAATGTCTTGGGCATATCGGAGCCCAAGGAACCGGTATTGTATGTCGACATGGAGCTCTTGTGGTAAGAGAAGTTGCACGCCTGATGATGTTTGGGCTACTGTCGTCATCACCATCTGTAAAGATTATGACATTCCGGACTTTACAACAAAATTTGAGTTGCACGCATATGTAAAACGGAGGACAATTTCTCGTCCTCCGTTCCTTGTATAGTTAATTTTGTTCTTGCTCCTGCGGAATGCTAATCTGCGCTAAGCTTCCGGACAGTTGGTAAAGCTGGCTGAGCGTATTGCTGAGTTGGACGATACTCTTTCGCAGGTTTTGCTCGATGCATCTGAGTATTTCCACATCAGATTTTCTCTGCGCATATTCCTCCTCCAATTGTTTCAGTTGACTCTTGATTGAGAATTCCTTGATGCATTCCTCAGGCGTTGGAACGCGGTCATCGTCGAAAAGAAGCATGATATTTCCTCCTTGGTTTATATGTGATATTCTGCAATATCCCGTAGGGGTCCGCAGCTTTATAAATTACCTAAATAAAATTCTCTCGCGACCGACTCTCTGCCGTGGCCGAGTACAATGCTAACTTTGCGTAAACTTTTTTTATCCAACGGCGGCCGCTTACGGAGGTCCTTCCTCCGATAGCATCGGTCCTCACGAGGAATTTCGTTAGCGGGTCTGGCGTAGCGGAGGTAGCATTTCTGGGCATATACGCTTCTGAAGTGATGCTGGTCCGCTGCATCCGGAATTCGCGGGAACACGCGAGACGTGGTGCAATTTCTCATGGTGTCTACTACGAGTTGAACTTCCTCTGGGGTTCCTATAATGGGCACAAGACGTTTCTTACCGCCTTTGCTTCCTTTAACTACCTTGATGTACCAGAGGTTTTCGTGGTCTTCAAGATTCGCAACGTTCTCGCAATCACTGCCGTGCAAGAGAAGGTCGGGAGCCAAAGCGCGAAGCTCACTTTTTCTTAAGCCAGTACATTCACAGAACGTTTTGTACGTTGCCCATTTCTCTTGCGACCAGTGCTTGTCTCTTTCGACTGAATGGCGCGACCTCTTGATATTCTTGCGTTCCCGTTTGGGTGTCGGAATATAATCAGCCGAAGTATCGCCGTACAGCTTGCACAGGGCAGCCACATCTAATTTCAAAGTGAAAGCAGACTTGCCCTCATTTTGGCGTTTCAGTATCCAGGCATCACAAAACTGGCGAGCCTCCTCAAGTGTTTTACATTTATGATTTTCCTTAATATACCGGGCAAAATATGAAAGCTCTTTTTTGTAACTTTTATATGTGTTATAGGAGAAAATGTAATTTTTATAATCTCCATCGATTTTATGTTGCAGCTTACTATTGCCAGCACCGGCGTGAAGTTTCTGTTGCAGCACGTCGTTAATTTGCATCATGAGGCTCTTGTGCTTGTGTCCCATATTTTTCACCTCCATAGGTAGCGATTGATTGTTAAGGCTAAAAGCAACCACTCTTTTTTACTGCATACGCAGATTGGTGTTATGGACCACCGGCTGATATAAAACCAGCAAAATTAAATGGGTATATGCGAAAACCACTCTTGTGTTGCTACTGGGTAGCGAGATGTTATGGACCACCTCTGCTGATATATCGCCATCAGCGGCGCATGACGAGTTGTGTACAAATCTGCCCTCCGGCATTTTTCTGAGCGCTTCGTTTCCCTCCTTTCAAGCATGTTATTTCTGGCTCAGGTCATCGTCCCCACAGCTGGCTGCTGTGTCGGCGTTTGGTTCCGTCACGTGGAACCGTGCTAATTTGTGTCTTTCCTACTCCTTTCTCCTGTCCTAACTCAAGTATGACATACATAGAAATAGAACAAAAAACGAAAGTACGAATTCCGGTGTTTCGAGTCCCGTTGTATCGCGATGATTGTTTACACCGCCAATAAATTGGCGCTATAAACACATCATCGCTTCAATTTTTGGTTTATCTCACACCAAAAATTGCAACGAGGGGGCTGCGGCCCAGGGATGGATTTCCTTCTATCTCCATAAAATCAGCCAGTACTGCTCCATTGAACGAAGCACCACTTTCTGTTTTATGAAGCTCTCAGAAAATCTTGTC
>JAFNWZ010000221.1 GCA_017379255.1 Akkermansia sp.
ACAGCATCTCCCCCACGGCAGAACAGAAGCTCACCGACAACGCCGATGGCAGCTACACACTCACCCTCACCCGCAATGATAACAGCGACCCCATGTACCCGGTAAAGGATGAAGCCGCTGTGGGCAAACCGCTTTCCTCACTGGAAGGCGTGCTCATATTCGGAGACAAGCATTGCTCTGTCAACACCGGATTTACTGCCCCAGCCCCTGCGGCAACTGCAGGAGGCGTGCCGGAAGGGCTCGGTGCGCTCTGCCTGTCCCTGTTCATCGGCGGTCTTATCCTGAACCTCATGCCCTGCGTGTTCCCGGTCATCGGTCTGAAGGTGATGAGCTTTGTGCAGATGGGCGGCGGCAGCCGCCGCAAGGTGTTCACACACTCCATGATTTTTGTGCTGGGCATCCTGGTATCGTTCTGGATTATCTCCGCCCTCATGATTATCTTCTCCAACCTGGGCACACTGGCCGAAGTGCCGTGGACCCAGTGGTTCTCCACCCTGTGGAATGACGCAGGCTCTTCCACCCGCAGCTGGGCGGAGTGGATGCAGAATCCCTGGATTGTCTACGCCATCCTGCTGCTCCTGCTGGTGCTGGGTCTGAGCATGTACGGCGTATTCGAAATCGGCGCAGGCATCACGGGCGCCGGTCAGAGCGTGCAGAGCAAGGATGGTCTGCTCGGCTCCTTCTTCCAGGGCTTCTTCGTCACCGTAGTGGCCACCCCGTGCAGCGCACCGTTCCTTGGCGCCGCCATGCCTGCCGCCATGGCACTGCCCGGCGTGTGGATGACCGCCGCCCTCACCTTCATGGCCCTTGGGCTTTCCTTCCCCTACATTGTGCTGGGGCTGTTCCCGGCACTGGTGCAGCGCCTGCCCCAGCCGGGTGAATGGATGGAATCCCTCAAGCAGGGGCTTTCCTTCCTGCTCTTTGCCGCCGCCGCATGGATGCTGTACGTATACCTGGCTTTCTGGCCGGCAAGCGAAAGCACGGATACCATGTGGGTCAACATGTCCCTTGTGGTATTCTGCGCGGCCTTCTGGGTGTATGGCCGCTGGTGTCTGCCCTTCCGCCCGCTTTCCACCCGCGTCATCGGCTTCATCGTGGCTCTGGTACTGGCCGCTGCCGGGTTCTGGGGTGCCCGCCCCTACTCTCCCTCTGAGCACAAGCTGGAGTGGGTGGAATGGACACCTGCCGCCATGCAGGAGGCTCTGGAGAACGACTGCCCGGTCTATGTGGACTTCACCGCCAAATGGTGCGCCACCTGCCAGGCCAACAAGAAAGTGGCCTACACGGATGAAGTGTACGCGGCCATGGATGCCGCCAACGTGGTGCTGATGAGGGCCGATAAGACCGCCCCCAATGAAAAGATTGACGCCGAGATGCGCAAGCTGAACCGCAGTTCCGTGCCGGTGAATGCCCTCTATGTGCCCGGTAAGGCACCTGTGGTGACCAGCGAGCTGCTCACCCCGGATTACATGCTCGATTTCCTGAAGCAGAATCTGCCGCAAGAAGAGGAAGAAGAATAAAGGTCATCGGACTTCCGGTAAATCATCCCAGCTGGTCGTATAGCAGGGAGATGTGAATTCGCGCTTCCACGGCAACGTGGAGGCGCGATTTGCAAAATGGATGTTGTGTCCTGCCCGCTGCAGCTTATCCAGCACCTTCATCAATTCATTCGGCGCAGCATCCGGCCGCTCAAAAGTAGGCTGCACACTGTCGCGGGGCAAAAGGCCGGTGAGCAACACCCCGATTTTGCGGTACGGGAAGCCGGGACGGTAAATCTGCTCCAGAAGCCGGGTGGCGGCGGCGGTGAACTCGCGGTTATCATCGGTGTGTCCTCCCAGGGAAATGCCTGCGCTGTTGGCATACAGCTGCGAGGCATCCCCTTCAAAGCGGGAAGTACGCAGCACCACATGAACCTCTGATGCCATCATCTCCTCCTGCCTCAGAATGCGCCCAGCCTTTTCCACAAAGAGGCACAGGATTTCGCGCAGGCGCGGCAGCTCAGGCACGGCCTCCTTAAGCGAGCGCGATACCATAATCTGCGTTCGGGGAGCAGCCGGTTCTTCGTCAATACAGGGAATACCGTTGAGCTCCAGCGCCATGCGCTCGCCGTGCACACCGAATTGCTTGCGCAGCCACGCCTTATCTGCCGCGGCCAGCCCGGCAGCGGTGCGGATTCCCAGCGCGTGCATGCGCGGCAACAGACGCCGCCCCACGCCCCAGATATCACCTACCGGAGTGCGCTCCAGCAAGGGTTCCCAGTCTGCCGGGCTCATCAGCGGCAGCACGCCCCGGTATTCGCGGTGCTGCTTGGCAGCCTCATTCGCCAGCTTGCAGAGCGTGCGCGTGGGCGCAATGCCGACACTCACCGTAATGCCCACCCAGCGGTATATCTTGCGCCGGAGCTCACGGGCAATCCGCACCCAGTCCACACCGGGCAGCACCACCGCAAAAGCCTCATCAATGCTGTACTGCTGCACCTCGGGTAAATCCTCCTCCAGAATCGAGATAAAGCGGTCAGACAAATCGCTGTATAGCGGGAAATTGGCCGAGCAGACCACGCCGTTGATACGCTTGAGCTTATCCTTGCACTTGAAATACGGCTCTCCCATGGCTATACCGGCAGCCTTTGCCTCGCGGCTGCGGGAAACCACGCAACCGTCATTATTCGACAACACCACCAGAGGGCGCCGCCTCCAATCCGGGCGGAACACCTGCTCGCAGCTGGCAAAGAAATTGTTACAGTCGAATAAGAGGAACATAAAACAGCGCACCGCCAGTGTAGCACAGGCGGCGCGCTTCGTCAAAGTCTGTTTGTTCCTTACAGTCCGAGTTTAGCCAGGATGATTTCCGTGACCATCTTCGGGTTAGGCTTCGGGTTGCTCACCTTCATCACCTTGCCGGTGAGGGCATTGATGAGCTTCATGTTGCCACCCTTCACGATTTCCACCATATCGGGGTTCTCCTCCAGCACCTGGGCCACCACGGCATCCAGTGCATTGGTATCGGTCTTCTTGAAGCCCATGGCATCGGCGGCCTCCGCGGCACT
>JAFNWZ010000023.1 GCA_017379255.1 Akkermansia sp.
GCTCCGCGTCAGAAAAATATGTGCTGCTGTCTTGTTTGAAAGGGGAGCAGGCAGCGGGTAGGAAAACCACCTCATTCAGCCCGCACTGCTGCTGGGCTGCTTCTGCAATGGCCAGATGCCCGGCGTGCACCGGATCAAATGAGCCGCCGAACAGGCAGGTTTTCATTTACAAGCCGGTGGTGTTTTTGTACGGAAGGAAACCGCCGATGGGAACTTTCACAAACTTGCGCTCCACGGGCAGGCGGCGGTAGTGTTTGATGAACTCTGTCAGGTTACCATAGTTAATGGAGTTTTTGGTAACGCCCTGGTGGCCGCAGTTGACATCAATGTTGAAATGGAGCTCTGCATGCAGGTGGGCGGTAAACATGCCATCATTCGTGCCGATGGTGCCGACCTTTGCGCCGCGCCCGACCAGCTGCCCCAGGCGGACATTGATGCTGTCGAGGTGGGAATAGAGTGTCTGACAGCAGAGAACTTTGCCCGTTTTGGGTTCGCGGAATGCGTGGCGCACAATGACTACCTTGCCCCAGCGGCCTTTGGCATCTGCGGCGTAGGTGACAAGGCCCATGCCGATGGAATAGACCGGATCTCCCAAATCTGAATTGCCCCCGCCGTTGCCGTTCCAGTCTTCTCCGAGGTGGCGGGGCGTGGCAAGGCGCAGCCCGCGGGATTTGTAGTATCCCTTGCCGTCCGGCTTGCCTACCGGAAAATCAAATCCGTCTGCCAGCGGCACATAGGCCCACTGTCCATCGGGCGTTTTTTTTGCCATGACTGCGGCATCAGCCTGCATACCGGCTACTGCCAGCACAAGGGCTGACACAAGGAACAGAAGTCGGAGTACACGCAACATGTCTGCATGCTACCACATGCAGGCTGGTTCTGGCAAGCTTCAAAAACGGTATGTCGCGGATTAAATGGATGGTGGTTTTTCCCATTCTCCCTCCAGAATGCAGGAGGGGTGCTCTGCTTCTGGTAAAATGCTGCATTGTAACTGCTTTTCCTGCAATTCCGGCCAGGAGGCTGCCGCCGGTGGAGGCAGCGTCTCAATGAGCCTGTTATCCAGCAACCAGCGGAGGTGCTCCGAGTCACTGCAGTTGCGGATATGGCTGCAGTTCCGGGGTACGGTGCCATTGTTGAGCAGCCGCCGGGCTTCTTCCGGGTTGTGTTGTTCGTATGCTGTTTGCAGCGCTTGCCAGAGCGCCGTTGTGTCTGCTTCTTCCATGCTGTCAATTCTGCCAGCAAAGTGCAGGAAAGTCAATGACTATTAGATTGCAGCAGCTTTGTAAATGGCGGTGGCTTCTTCTGCGGTGACTGGGTGAACCCCCGGCAGTGCGGGGTGTTCTGCCTCCCGGTCGTATACGCGGCAGGCCGCTTGTGCCATGGCGGCGTAATCCGCATCGGCGGGGATGCCCAGTTCCTGCATGGTCTGGGGAAGTTTCAGATCCCGATACCAGCTTCTGAGCCGGGAGATGCCTTTCTGCACGACGGCTGCTGTGTCCCGGTGCGGTGCCACGCCCATGACGTTGACAGCCCATTGGGCAAAGATGCCGGGGTTGTATTTCCAGACGGCTTCCATGTATGCCGGGACAATGACTGCGAGTCCTGCGCCGTGCGGTACATCGTATACGGCGCTCAGCTCGTGTTCCAGTCCGTGGCAGGCCCAGCTCTGCTCACGCCCCAGCCCCAGCAGGTCATTGTGCGCAATGGTTCCGCTGAGTGCCAGCTGCCCCCAGGCATCGGCATCCTGCAGGTTGGTGTTGAGCTTGCGGGCCTCGTGCATGATGGTGCGCATGGTTGCTTCTGCCAGCGCATCTGTTAAGTCGGTCTGGGTTGTGTTGGTGAAATAGCGCTCGAAGATATGGCAGAGCATATCGCAGGCGCCGTAAGCCATTTGCGCTTGCGGCAGGGTGAGGAACAAGGTGGGGTCTACAATGCTGAGCACCGGGCGCAGCATCATGTGTTTGAAACCCAGTTTGCGCATGGTTGCCTCATCGGTGAGCACGGTGTTCGGGCTGTTCTCGCTGCCGGCGGCGGGAAGGGTGAGCACGGTGGCGACGGGCAGGGGATTATGCTCCGGCACGGAGCCTTTGCAGGAATAAAGTTCCCAGACATCGCAGTGGTTCGGTACGCCCACGGCAATACCCTTGGCGGAATCAATCACGCTGCCACCGCCGACCGCCAGCACAAGCTCCACCCCTTCTTGTCGGCAGAGTGTGATTCCTTCCCGTACGAGGGCCACACTGGGATTCGGTTTGACTCCGCCGAGCTCTACATAGCTGATTCCCGCTGCATCCAGGCTTTTGCGGATGCGGTCGAGCAGTCCGGTGCGGATGACGCTGCCACCGCCGTAGTGGAGCAATATCTTACCGTTGACCATGGGGCGAAGCTGGGCGCCGGTGCTCAGATGCTCACCCGGGCCGTATACATAGCGGGTGGTGTTGCAGTAGTTGAAGTTCAGCATGGGGTCACTTTAGCATAGAGTTGAGGAGGTGTCGATGCAAAATGACGCCGAAAGGGGTTGCCTTTTGCACGGGCGCGCGCTACAATGCCGCCACTTGCCATGCGGATGAAATCTGGATTACACACAATTTGCCTGCTCACCCTTCTGGGAATGGTGGCTTGCCAGCAGCAGCAACAGCAGCAACAGACTCAGGTTGTGGAACATGTCACGCCGGTGAAACCCCGCCCTGTGGTGAAGCCGCGCCCCGTGGTGAAACCCCGCCCGGCAGTCAAGCCGCGCCCGGTGGTCAAACCTGCTCCGGTTCAAACGGAGGCACAGCCTGCAGTGCAGGAGCCGGCGGAGAAAACCACAGCTGCTGCACCGCAAGCGGAGCAGCCCAGGCGCTTGAAGCCGCTTGGCAAGCGCGTGAGCCATGTGCCGGTGAAGGGAAAATATGTGGCCCTTACCTTTGATGACGGCCCGCATGCTTCTCTTACCCCCATGGCACTTGATATTCTGAACCGCTATGGCGCCAAGGGGACTTTCTTCATGCTGGGCAGCAATGCTGTGCGCAATCAGTCTGTGGTGGCACGCGCTGCCGCAGAGGGGCATGAACTCGGGGTGCATACCTGGACCCACATCAAGATGAACTCAACCTCCCGTGCCAAGGTGGATAGCGAAGTCTCCCGCACGCAGAATCTGCTTGGTAAGCTCTCGGGGATCTATCCGCGCGTGATGCGCCCCCCCTATGGCGCTACGAATAAGACGCTGGTGGAGCATATGTACAAGCGCTATGGGATGGCCTCTGTACTGTGGGATGTGGATACCCTGGACTGGCGCAAACCCGGTGTAAGCAAGGTGGTGGCGACCGCGGTGGAGAAAGCGCGTCCCGGTTCCATTATTCTGGTGCATGATATACATGCTTCCACGTTGAATGCCCTGGAGGAGATCGTGACGGGCTTGCAGGCCCGTGGATTCAAGCTGGTGACGGTATCGGAACTGCTGATGCTTGCCAGAAAAGAAGCCGAGACTCCGGCTGTGCCGGTGGAACCAGAGGCATCTGCTGCTCCGGAGCAGCCTCCGTCGCCCGTTATTGAATCTGTGCAGCCGCAGCAAGTGGTGCAGCCGGCCGTTCCTCAAACCGCCAGTGGTGAGCCTGCGGCGCTTGTGCCGGGAGATTTGGTGATTCCGTAATTTCATGAGCAGAACCGCAATGAAGGGAAAAGTTTATTTGATTGGAGCAGGACCCGGTGACCCGGGGCTGATGACACTGAAGGGTCGCGAGTTGATGGAGCGGGCTGATTGCCTGGTCTATGATGCATTAGCTGCACCCGCCATGCTGGCATGGCTCAAGCCTGGGTGTGAGCAGGTGTATGTGGGTAAGCGAGCTGGCAATCATGCCATGCCGCAGGAGGAAATTAACCAGTTATTGGTGAAATCTGCCGCTAAATATGCATGCACCGTTCGTTTGAAGGGCGGAGATCCGTATGTTTTCGGGCGTGGCGGCGAGGAGGCTCTTGCCCTGCATGCCGCGGGGGTTCCCTTTGAGGTTGTACCCGGGGTGAGTTCGGCTATTGCCGGCCCTGCGTACGCGGGGATTCCGGTCACGCACCGCGATTTCTGCAACCAGTTCACTGTGTTTACCGGGCATGAGGGCGCACATAAGACGGCACCGACCCTGGATATTGCCGGTATTGCTTCTGCCAGAGGTACAAAGGTGATGCTGATGGGCATGAGCCGCCTGCGCGAGACGATGCTGGCGCTTATAGAGGCCGGGCAGGGGGAAGATGTGCCCGCTGCCGCCATTCAGTGGGCTGCTACTGGCCGCCAGAAGAGCGTGACGGCAACGGTGGCTACGCTTGCCGAAGCGGTGGAGTCAGCCGGTATTGCTTCTCCCGCGGTTGTGGTGATTGGCGAGGTCGTGACACTTGCTCCGCAGCTGGACTGGCGGGCTGGGCTGCCGCTTTGCGGCCGCCGGGTGGTGGTGACCCGCACGCGAGAGCAGGCCAGTGAATTGAGCAGCCAGTTGGAAGCGCTGGGAGCAGATGTTATGGAACTGCCGACTATCCGCATTGCTGACCCGACGGATAAACGCGATTTTGCCGAAGCTGTGGTGGATGCACCGCATTATGACTGGCTGGTCTTTTCGAGCCCGAATGGCGTGCGCCGATTCTTCCAGGCGTTTTTTGCCGTGTACGAGGATATCCGGGAAATTGGCGGCGCCCGGATTGCGGCTGTGGGGCCGGGCACGGCGGCAGAGCTCAAGAAATATGGCCTGATGGTGGACATTATGCCCCGGAAGGCCGTGGCCGAGGAACTGGTTGCCGAATTTGACCGCAAGGGAGATGAATTTGGAGGCGTGGCCAATGTGACGATGCTCTGGGTACACGGTGAGCAGGCCCGCCGCGTCATTTATGATGAATTGATGAAGCGGCAGGCGATTGTGGATGAATGCCTGGCATACAACACTGTCCCTGAGACAGAAGATGCCGGCGGGGTGCAGAGCCGCCTGCGCGAGGAAGGCGCGGATATCATTACCTTCACCAGCAGTAGCACCGTGCGCCATTTCATGGCTTTGAATATCCCCCTGCCAAAGGGGTGCAGGATTGCCAGCATTGGCCCGGTGACGACAGCGACGCTGGCGGAGTATGGCCTTAAGCCGGATGTGGAGGCCGCGGAGCATACCATTCCCAGCCTGGTGGCAGCCCTTGCAACATTGAAGTAAATGAGCTTGAGTTCTGCCGTGCACATGTACTGCCTGGGGGTAAATTACCGCAGCTGCCCGGTGGCTGTGCGTGAGCAGTTTGCTGTATCCAAACACAAGCTGTCGCAGGTGAATGCGGAACTCGCAGCGCTGCCTGGAGTCCAGGAATGCGTGTTGCTTTCCACATGTAACCGTACGGAAATTTACTATTGGAGCCAGGCGCAGGAGGATGTGGCTCAATCGGCGCTTCTGGGGTATTTCCTGGATTCTGCCCCGCTGGTGGAAGATAAGCGTAATCTTTTCTATCTGCACCAGAAGGAAGCTGCCTTGTTTCATCTTGCAGCCGTGGCTTCCGGACTCGATTCCATGGTTGTGGGTGAAACGGAGATTTTCGGGCAGCTCAAGGATGCATACCAGACAGCGCTTGCCTCAGGGACTACTTCCACATACGCCAACCGCACCTTCCAGCGAGTTTTTGCCATTGGTAAAAAAGTTCGCAGTTCTTCC
>JAFNWZ010000222.1 GCA_017379255.1 Akkermansia sp.
ACTCGTGCACGAGGGCAAGGAACCCATCGTGTTCGACCACGACTGCCGCGAAGGTATCTGCGGTATGTGCTCCCTCACCATCAACGGTGTGCCGCACGGCGGCAAGAAGGTGACCACCTGCCAGCTGCACATGCGCCAGTTCAAGGATGGTGACACCATCTGGATTGAACCCTTCCGCGCCCAGGCATTCCCGCTGCTGCGCGACCTCATGGTGGACCGTACCGCTCTGGACAACATCATCGCCGCTGGCGGCTTTGTGGACATCCGCACCGGTTCTGCCCCGAACGCCAATAACATGCCCGTGCGCAAGAAGACGGCTGACGCTGCTTTCGACGCCGCTGCATGCGTAGGCTGCGGTGCCTGCGTGGCCAGCTGCAAGAACAGCTCTGCCATGCTCTTCACCTCTGCCAAGGCTGCTCACCTGAACCTGCTGCCCCAGGGCCAGCCGGAGAAGAACAAGCGTGTGCTCGCCATGGTGCGTCAGATGGACGCCCTGGGCTTCGGCAACTGCACCAACCAGTACGAGTGTGAAGCCGCCTGCCCGAAGGGTATCTCCGTGGACAACATCGCCAAGCTCAACCGCGACTACATGATTGCCTGCGCCGCCGAGGCCGTGGGTGTATTCGCCTGATAGCAGCGCGTATCCACGCAATCGCGTCTTATATGCCCCCACCGGAGCCTCGCTCCGGTGGGGGTTTTCGTCCTTGCTTTTTTCGTTATATCCGGTATAATCAGCCCGTACTATACCGCCATGAAGTTCTATATCGTTACGCCCTCTTTTAACGCTCTGCATTGGCTGCAGGGCTGTGTACGCTCCATTGCTGACCAGGTAGGTGAAACCGTGCAGGTACACCACCACGTGCAGGACGGAGGCTCTTCTGACGGCACACAGACCTGGCTGGAGGCCTGGCAGCAGGAACATGCCGGTACTCCCGGCTACCAGCTCACCTTCGAGAGCGGAAAGGATGCAGGGCTTTATGATGCCATCAATATCGGCTGGCGGAAACTTCCGGCAGATGCGGATATTGTGGCTCATCTCAATGCGGATGAGCAATACCTGCCGGACGTGCTTGCTGCCATTGCTGCAGAAGCAGAACAGCATCCCGAGGTGGATTTATTTACGACTGCTCACATCATCCTGGATAAGGATAACCGCTACATCTGCCACCGTCGCCCGGCGTTCCCGAATAAGTTTTTCAGCAGTCTTCTGACCCAGATTATCACCAATACGTGTTTCCACCGGGCAGAGGGATTCAGAAAGCGCAATATCTATTTCGATTGTTCGTATCGTTCCCTGGGGGATTTACTTTTCTTCCGGGATGTTATGAATACCAATCCTCGTGTAAAGCGCCTTCCCTGGCTGTTTGGCAGCACCTTTGTAGTGACAGGCAGCAACGTGTCATGGACAGACATATCGCGCAAGGAAAGAGAGCGTATAGAGGCCGGTATGCCTTCCTGGAAATCGAGCCTGCTTCCCCTGTGCATCAAGATAAGCAACGGTCTCTGCCGACTTTCTGATGCCCTCAATAACCCGCCCGGAGAGTACTCGATATACGATGGCGTGGAGGAGAAACGCACCGTGCGCTCCATTGTGTCCCCCACGGCTTCGTGGAAAATGCGCTCAGAAGGTGAGCACCGCAGTTAATTGGATTTTCCAGCGCGTTTAGTCAGGGTTTCAAGTATGTGGCTGCATACGTTGAACCGTACGTGCGGTATGCTGTGGTTGACATCAATGATGACCGGATTTGCAAACTTTTCCTTGTATCTGGTCAATGTGTCAATCTGTTTCTGAATCTCCTCTACAGGCAGCTCCGGCTTGCGATTGTATATTTGTCGGGCATCGCCGATTAACAGGAAAGTAACATCCGGCCTGGGGATGAAATGTGAGAAGAAACGCACCACGTTATCTCCAATCGACAGGCGATAGCGGATTTTATCCATGTAGAAGTCGTAATAATAGCGGTCAAAGACAACTAAATGGCCCTTGGCCGCCTGCCAGTATACCCGTCCGTAGTAGCCAAGTATATAGTCGAGTGTATAAAATGCCATTTTGGCAAAAGATTTTATTTTGCCTTGTGGCTTCTTGGTGTGGGGCTGTACATTGGATAACAGCTGGCCATCAGCTGTATATTTCTTTTCCGGATGGAGGAATCCGGGTCTCCAGTGATAATATTCGATGGTATCGCCAGAGAATGAGTTGCCAATAACGGCCGGAATTCCTTCAATGATGGTGCTTTTCCCGCTGCCGTCTGTTCCCTGGAACGCCATGATGATTCCTTTTCGGTGCAACGCTTTACCCAGAACATAGGTAAAGTAATTCCATTTATGGTGACGAGCTGTTTTCTTAATGCAGGACACAATAAGGGAGCGGTTCTGTTCAATTGCGCTCCATTGGCCGGAACTTGCAAGATTGTACACCTGCGTCGCCATTTCTTCAGATAAGAAATAGCGAAGAGTCTGCTGTGTTTTTTCCGGGGCCGCAAGGAAGGTGTTCTGAATATCGTTTTTGTATTTATCCTTTATGTACCCATTGAAGAGCAGGCGGGTAAAAAGATTGCAGACTGCTTCGATGTGGCTGGCCGCTTTGGGAAAGAACCCGTCAGGCTGAATGTCCGATATCAAGGCTCGATTGGGCAATAGCTCGATACCTTTCCAACTGAATGTCGGGAATACATCTATGTGGACAATGTGAATCTGCTCCTTCTCTTCGTCTATCCGGAAATAGTGATAGCACTTGATATTTTGTCTGTCAGATATCTTTCCCGTTTTCAGATGGAGGTGCCATCCGTGCTGCTTTGCCGTGTCGGAGAGAGCTGCTTCTGCTTTTGGGAGCATCGCTGCATCCACGGTCATGTCCACATCGTGCGCATCTCCTTTTTTAACTTCATCTGCATTGCGAAGAATACAATACTTGATACATTGCTGCTGCAGCTTGCAAAAAAAATCCTTGATGAAGAGAAGATCGGGTGCGTCATTCATGGCGACATTAGAATTGTAGAGCCTTGGTGGTCTTGATAAACTCCCGGTATATTTGTTCCTTGTTAAATTGAATTTGAGAATCGAACTTTTGAATCTGCGTTACAGCAATCTCGTACGCTTCATCAAAGGTTCGTTTGTTCAGTGCTATCTGAGACATGATGAGGAAGTAGGCGATATCATATCCCTCCGGTCTCATGCCGCAGTGTTCCCAGTCAAAGACGGTGTAGGTACAACCGGTTCTGCGAATGTTCCACGGGGCAAAATCACCATGCGAAAAGGTATGGGGGGTACCATCAATGAGAACGGAAGGACCTGCGATTTCCTTGGCAATCCGGATAATTTCCTCATTGAGAACCGGCTGGATTCTGTCACCCTGGAACTCGTCTGTGACCTGAATGTTGAATGGCGCGCCTGCGCTGATGAGCTCCGAATATTTGAGATGCGGTATTTCGAAAGATTGGTAGCGCTGGTTATTTTTCAGGAACAGTATTTCTTTTTCCATTTGTTCTGCAGACCCCTGGTTGCCAATCTTGATATAGGTGCAAGGTGTGGTTTTGTCTGCGAAACACTGAAATACAATCTTTTGAGCGCTGTCGTAGGTGCCGACCAGTATGTTCCATTTCTGGCCGGGAGGAATAACGGCTTTTGTGGATGGATGAAGAGAAACCCTGGCAAAATAACCGAACCCTGCAGCTTGTAAGAGGCGCGTGGGGATACAGGGAAGAAGCTTCAGGAGTAATGCGAGCTTTTTGTTATAGGCCGCTACTGTCTTTCTGAGATAAGGGATGCCAGATTGGAGATGCAGCAGGAACTTGATGTGGCTGTTGTGGCAAATAGCGAAATGGGTAGCCTCGCTTCTGGGACACGTCGTAATTTTAATAGCTTCGCGCAGGATGCCGGAGCCATGGTTGACAGGAAGCTGGTTGGTTACGTTCATGTGTGGGAATGAGGCCAGTCGGATATCCGCTGTTAATGGCCGAGCGCTTTGTTGTATATGTCGTTAATGGTATCCATTTTTGCTTCCCAGGTATAATCTGCGCAACGTGTGAGAGCTCCCCGGGAGAGCGCCTGGCGTTCTCCTTCGTGAGAGGCGAGGTAATCCAGGTGGCGGGCGTAGTCTTCTATTACCTGTTTGCGGGATTGAATGGGAATCTTGATACCGCAGGTTTCGTTAATCACGGTTGCAAAACCGCAATGATCCAGGGCAACGATGGGCAATCCGTATCGGAAAGCTTCGAACACTACGGTTGAGGTGTCTTCTCTGACGCTGGTGATGCAAAAGACGTGGCTTGTTCCCATGATGTGGAATGCTTCTTCGCGGGGAACAAAGCCATGGAATGTTACAATATTGTCCAATCCGAGTTTGCTGGTAAGCTTTTTCCAGGCCTGCATGCGCGGTCCTTTGCTTAACACATGCAGCTCCATTTTTTCTTTGCAGAGCGGGAGTGC
>JAFNWZ010000223.1 GCA_017379255.1 Akkermansia sp.
CCTGTCCTGCTCACTGGGCAGCCGCAGATACAGCGTTCCGGCCTTCTTCACCGGCTGGGCAGGTTCTACTCTTTCCTCCTGCTGCAGGGCGGGATCGGTAAAATCCGTAATGGGGTGCAGCGCTGTGTGCGGGAGGGTCATATGAGGTTTTCAGGCAGCGGCGGGGGAGGGGGCGATTGTACCCGGATAACAAGACGGCTCTGGTCGCTATCTTCCAGAATGAAGGTGTCCTGCTGGTTTTCGCGTTGCATGATGAGGCGCGGCGTGCCTGCCTGCGGTGAATCGGCGTTCTGCTGCAATAGACATACAGAGAAAGCGCCCAGCACCAGGGCAGCGGCAGCTGTTATGTAGTGCTTTTTCCGGGAAACGTTATATGCAGTGGCAGATACGTGCTGCTGTGCGTTGCAGACAATGGGAGACGGTGTGTATTGTGTGAGTAGTTCGTGTTCCAGGGCTTCATCTGCTGCGCATTCGAGTTCTTCCTGCGCCAGGGCCGCCAGAATACGAGCCCGTACATCCGGCGGCAGGGCTGCTGCCGGATGCTGCCGGGCAAGGGCATGAATGTCGGGTATTTCTGGTTTCATTCCGGTCGGTTTATTTCGTGTTCGAGATTCTGGCGGAATAATCGCAGCGCTGCGCGGTACCGGGTGGCGATGGTGGCGGGGTTCTCGTTCAGAATCGTGGCAATTTCGCGAAAGGTCAGAGATTCCCAAATGTGCAGAATCACGACTTCGGCGTAATCCGGTCGCATCTCCCGCAAGACTTTTTCGATGCATTGCTGCCGGAATCTGGTATCCATTGTGCTGGTTAACCAAGGCATTTCCGTGTAGCGGGTGGGGGCTTCCTGGGCTGCGGCCATGGCAGTGGCCTGCTGGCGGGCACTGGCTTTGCCCAGATCTATGGCTTTGGTGCGGATGCAACGGATGACATAGGCAACCCATTGTTCCTGACTTCGCCGGAATTCTCCCTTCCGGGTAACCCTGAGTAGTTCGATAAGCGCATTTTGCAGCACATCTTCTGCATCGGCCATGTTGCGGGTGCGTTGGCGCGCATAGAGCATCAGCCGCGGCCCGTGCTCATTCAGCCAGGATTCCCAATCGGGCATGTTGCCCCCTTCTGTTGAATCATGTATCATCCTGTTTCATTTACATGGACGCAGGATGCAGTGCCATTTATTGCTGTTGTTGTGTGTTTTTTTATAAAATCTGCAGTGTCTCTGTGTGAACCGCGGCGGATGAAATGCCCCCAGCCGTTCACCGGCAAGGCTCAGCGAAAATGTGGGTTGCTCTGCGATGCCTCCAGTCTAGCCCATCCGGCAGAACTTTGTCAACGTGAGACTCGTCATCATGGGATGATTTCTTGATTTCCGGCTCGTATTTTGTTAAGCTGTCGGGCAATCCGCCTATGAATGTGATGAATATCCTTACTCTGATTGCGCTGGGTTCCCTGTCCGTAAGCTATGCTGCCGGGCGCGAGTGCTTTGACTTCGGTTGGAAGTTCAAATACATGGGGCCCTCCGTGCCGCCGGAACCGGCGGGGGCCGCCAGTGCTCCGGCATCGGAGCCGGGAAATGGCCCGGGGCTGGCGGTGGATGGGGATAAATCGACCCGCTGGGCTGCGCCGGATGGCAAGCCGGGGCACAGTATCTCGGTGAATCTGGGCGCTTCCAGGAAGCTGAGCTCCATAGTGGTGCATTGGGAAAAGGCGAACAGTTTTGATGTGACCGTGGATGTCGTAGCAAAGAAGCGCAAGCTTACCCGCAAGATTCATGTGGATAATGCGGACAGGACGGTGATTCCGCTTAAGAACCAGTCCATCCGCACGCTGAAGCTGACCGTGACCAAGGGGGTGAGCGAGTCGTGCTGGGCCAGTATCCGCGAGATTGAGTTCCTGAACAGCGCCGGAAAAGCCATCGATTTGTCGAAAATCAAGCCGGTGCAGAAAAGTGGGTGTCTGTCACCGGATTTCGATGATTCTTCCTTCAAGAAGGTGCAGCTGCCGCATGACTGGGCGATTGAGAGCCCTTTCCTGGTGGAAAAGCCTAACGAGACGGGCAAGTTGCCGTGGGATGGCTGGGGCTGCTACCGCAAGGAATTCAGTGTGCCGGCGGAGTTTGATGCGAAGAAGGAGCGCTATTATCTGGATTTCGATGGCGTGATGTCGTGTCCCAAGGTGTATGTGAATGGGCGTTTTGCCGGGGAATGGGCCTATGGGTACAATTCCTTCCGTGTGGATATCACGCCCTATCTGAAAGCCGGGGCAGAGAATGTGGTTGCGGTGCAGGTCAGCAACCTGCCGCTTTCCACCCGCTGGTATCCCGGTGCCGGTATCTACCGCCATGTCTGGCTGGAAAAGACGGGGCCTGTGCACCTGGCGCATTGGCCGGTGTATGTCACCACGCCGGAGATTGAGGAGGATAAGGCTACGGTTGAGGTGGCGACCCGGGTGTGCAATACCGGCACCACTAAGCAGGAAGTGACGCTGAACCAGAGCGTGGGCAAGGTGGCTGCCAGACCGCTGAAGGTGGTGCTGGAGCCCGGCGAGGAAAAGGAGGTGAAACAGCGTATTTCGCTGAAGAATCCGAGGCTCTGGAGCTGTGAAAAACCGTATCTGTATCGCCTGAAAACAGTCTTGAAGGCAGACGATGCCGAGATTGACAGCCATGAGACCTCATTCGGCGTACGTACGGTGGAGTGGCGTGTAGATGGGTTTTATCTCAACAATGAGCGCGTGCAGATCAAGGGCGTGTGCGAGCATCATGACCTGGGCGCGCTGGGGGCAGCGTTCCACACCCGAGCCTACGAGCGCAAGATTGAAATCCTGAAGAACATGGGTTGCAACTCCATCCGCATGACTCATAATCCGCCTGCTCCCGAGGTGCTGGATTTGTGCGATAAGCACGGTATCCTGGTCATTGATGAGTTGTTTGATATCTGGGAGGCAAAGAAATACGACAAGGTGAACGGCTACCACATCCACTGGCCCCGCTGGTGGCGTAAGGATGTGCGCAATTTCATGCTGCGCGACCGCAACCACCCCTGCATCATTGCCTGGAGCGGCGGCAATGAGGTGCCGGAGCTGCGCACCGCCCGCGGCCGGGAGGTTTCCACCATGCTGCGTGACGAAATCCGCCAGTACGACACCACGCGCCCCTACACCGTGGGCAGCAATGACCCCGCTGCCGTGACGAATGGCTTTGCGGATACAGTGGATATCTACGGCTTCAACTATAAGCCGGATATGTATGGAACATTCCGTGACACGCACCCCTGGAAACCGGTCTATGGGTCGGAAACAAACTCCTGCGTGGCTACCCGCGATACTTACTTCTTCCCGCTGGGCTGGAAGGTGGGCGATGGGGCAAGACCGTTCCATGTGAGCGCCTACGGGCTCTTTTCTGCCGCCTGGGGTACAAGCCCGGATATCGAAATGCACGCGATGAAGACGAATCCGCATGTGGCGGGTGAATACGTGTGGACGGGCTTTGATTATCTGGGTGAACCCACGCCCTACAACCAGGATGCCTCCAATATAGGCAACTTCCAGGGCGTGAGCGAGGCTGAGAAGAAAGCCGCCATGGAGGAACTCAAGAAGATGGGCAACAAGGCGCCCAGCCGCAGTTCCTACTTCGGTATCATCGACCTGGCAGGCTTCCCGAAGGATACGTATTACCTGTACCGGAGTCATTGGCGCCCCGGGGAGAAGACCTGCCACATCCTGCCGCATTGGAACTGGAAGGGCCGCGAGGGTGAAGTGACCCCGGTCATGGTGTTCTCCAGCGGCGATGAGGCGGAATTGTTCCTCAACGGCAAGAGCCTGGGGGTGCGCCGCCGCGGCGAAGGGGAGACTTACCAGCAGAAGCTGCCGGTGGGCAAGAATGACTTCCGCTTTGTCTGGGAAGATGTCAAATATGCCCCCGGCACCCTCAAGGTGGTGGTGAAGAAGAATGGCAAACCCTGGGCTGAGGCGCAGCGTGTCACCACCGGGGCGGCGGCCAGGGTGAAGGCAGAGGTGGACCGTTCGACGATTGCCGGCGATGGCTGCGACCTGGCTTACATCTCCCTGGCGCTGGTGGACAAGAAGGGCAATGTGGTGCCGACGGATTCCCGCAAGGTGCGTTTCAGTATTACCGGGCCCGCCAGGTTGGTGGGATTCTGCAATGGCGACCCCACGGACCACACCTGCATGCAGGATAAGCGGCAGCGTTTCTTCCACGGCCGGATGATTGCCATTGTGCGCGGCACCCGTGGCAGCTCAGGCAAGGCCGTTGTCACCGTGAAGGCCGACAGCCTGCCGGAGCTCACCATCCCGGTGCAGGTGGAGTCTGCCGGAGGAAAGGACTGAAGCGGCCCTTACTCCACCTGCAGCTTGTACACCTTGCCGTTGAAGGAAGACCCCAGTGTCTCCAGCGGCAGCACAAAGGTGCTCATGCGGTCATTCTGGTGCAGCGGGAAACGCACGTTTTCCGGTTCGCCGGCATCGACCCCGTCGAGCAGCAGAGAGGTTCTGCCCATGCTCCCGATGAGTTCGAGCTTCACGCGCTTGCCGACCGGCAGTTTCGCCTGGAAGGCAAACTCAATCGAATCGCTGCGGCGCAGCGTGATGCGGCCATCCTTGCCGGCAGCCAGCAGCTTCCCCTGGCGGGATTCAAGCAACACCTGTTCCTTGCCGGGTTCCGGCGCGGCGCTCATTTCCAGTTCCATGGTCAGGTGGTAGTCCGGCCCCTTGGAGCCCCTTTTGAGAGCCAGGGGCAGGGATTCGGGCGAGATGTCGAGCCGGGTCTTGTTCCGGCAGAGCGGATTGCAGAACGGAATGCGGCTGATGCGGGAAACCAGGGCATTATGCTCATCGAAGCTGCGGGGAGCCTGGGGCTGTCCCCACATCTTTTGCGAGAGTACATTCACCAGCCCCTCAATGCTTCCCCAGATATCGTGTGCACCGTAACCCTTGTGCAGACGGTCGATTTCATCATTCCACACGGCGAAGGCCGCCCCCAGCAGCTGCGGGTGCCCGGCGGGAAGCGTTTCGGCTCCGAAGCGGTTGGGAACCCAGTTCTCGTAGAGCCCCTGGCGGTTGTTGTCGGCGCGGTAATAGCCCGCAAAAGGCACCACATACAAATCGCGGTCAAAGGTTGTAATCACATCGTAGCCCGCGCTCACTGATTGCCAGGCGCTGCTCCAGTCCTGGCTCCACAGATTCATCTGCACCCCGGCAGCCTGCACCGGGGTCTGGCCCGGCTTGGCTTTCAGGCTGCCCCAGAAACGCGGCGTGTGCTTGCGGCTCAGAATATGCTTCAGCAGGCCATTGGTGAACTTGCGATAATCCTCTGCCGAGCCGAAGAACTCGTCTGACCCCACATGCACCACCGGACAATCCTTGAACGCCGCGTTCTTTTCATGGAGGTATTCATCCCACACCTTGCCCATAAAGGCAAGCGTCTTCGGGTTGGCGGCGTCCAGCATCTCGCAGCGGCGCTCCACATGCTGCATCTGCCCCTTGTAAATCAAATCCGGGCGCACGCGGGTGAAGGAAAGCGCGTGTCCGGGGGCGTCAAATTCCGGCACAATGCGCACTCCGTGCTCGCCGGCAAACTTGACCAGCTTGCGGAACTCGGCCTTGCTGTAGCTCAGATCCTGCGCCGTGAGCGGCGTGCCGTCCGCCCCCTTGATGCGGCTTTCCAGGCGGAAGGCCGAGTAGGACTTCTTGAAGGGGTCGGCCCCCTCCCTCACATAATGCTCATGGAAGATGTAATTATCATTCAGGTGCAGCTGCAGATCATTCATCTTGTACCAGGCCATGAGCCGCACCACATCCTTGATGTAATCCATCGGGATGGGCAGGCGCGCCACATCCAGCATGAAGCCGCGAACCTTGTAGCGCGGGGCATCCCATGCCGTGCCGCAGGGCAGTTCCGCCGGGTTCTGCACCAGCATCTGCAGCAGCGTGCGCGTGCCCCAGTAAAGCCCGGTTTCTCCCTTGGAGCTGATGGTTACGCCCTTGTCGTCAATGTGCAGCGTATACGCCTCCGATTCCTTTCCCTTCTGGCGCGTCAGCTGGATATGCGCCGCCCCGGCATTCTCGCCCTTGCTTGCCTTATAGCCCTTGGGCAGCACGGCATTCAGCTCGCGGATGAACTCGGTGCAGCACTCTGCATCCCCCGCCACCAGGATTTCCCGGGGTAGCTTCCAGACCCCGCTGGCGCCGCTCCAGCTGAGCAGCTCGGGAATCACCCTGGGCTTCGGATTTCCTCCGGCGGAGTCGCCACCCTGACCCGGCACGGTGATTTCATAATCGCGGCTGATAGCCTTCTGCTCACCCCGGCTCAGTTCAAAACTCACGCGCACCCGGGTATCGCTCATCGGGGGCTTGATTTTTCCCTTCTTGTCGATAATCTGTTCATAGTCTGCGCCCAGCAGTCGCACCTTCGCCCCCTTCGCCCGGGGAAGCACAAGCTTCTTATCCCCCGCTCCGGGCGAGGCTACCTGCAGGTTATTGGCCAGTTGCTGCAAATCATTCGCCAGCAGGCTAC
>JAFNWZ010000224.1 GCA_017379255.1 Akkermansia sp.
GCGCGCTGCTGACCATATCATTGACCTGGGCCCCGCGGCCGGGGTGCATGGTGGCGAGATTATGGCGCAGGGTACATTCGATGAAGTGGAACACAATCCCGCTTCTGTGACCGGACGCGCCCTGCTCAGCCGGGAAAAGCACCCCTACTGTGGAAAATATCTGTCGCTGAAGGAGGCCGGGTGGCTGGAGGTGGAGGGCTGCACCCTGCATAATCTCAAGGATGTGACCCTGCGCATCCCCCGCGCGCGCTTCACCGTGGTGACCGGGCCGAGCGGCGCGGGCAAGACCTCGCTTATCACCGGAACGCTGGGCCCCGCAGTGCGCGAGGCTCTGGGCGGCAGCATCAGCAAGGAGGAACGCGCAGCATGGAAACGCAGCAAGGGACTGGATTCGGTGCGCGCGCTGTATCAGGTGGACCAATCGCCCATCGGCAAGACTCCCCGCAGCACGCCTGCCACCTACATCGGCATCTTCAATGAAATCCGCGCGCTCTTTGCGCAGAGCGCCGATGCCCGCCGCCTGGGCTTTGAGGCTAACCGCTTCTCATTCAACACCGCAGCCGGGCACTGCGAGGCTTGCAAGGGCACAGGCTACCAGCGGCAGGAGATGGATTTCCTGCCCCCGTGCACCGTACCCTGCGAGACCTGCCGCGGTGCGCGCTACAATTCCCGCACGCTGCAGGTGCGCTACAAGGGGAAGAACATTGCCGAGGTGCTCAACATGGATATGGAGGAAGCGGCGGAATTCTTTGCGAACCAGCCGCGCCTGGCCGATCCGCTCAAGCTGCTCTGCGATACCGGGCTGGGTTACCTGACCCTGGGGCAGGCCAGCAACACACTTTCCGGTGGTGAAGCCCAGCGCATCAAGCTGGTGGCCGAGCTCATCAAAGGCCGCCGTGCCGCGCTCAACGCCATCCGCAAGGGTAAGGCCCTGCCGCAGGATTTGTACATCATCGAGGAGCCGACCATCGGCCTGCATCCGCATGATGTGCGTCTGCTGGTGCAGGTGCTGCGCCGTCTTGTGGAAATGGGCAACACCGTGGTGGTCATCGAGCATAACCTGGAGCTCATCTGCGAGGCCGACTACGTCATCGATATAGGCCCGGGCGCCGGTGATGCCGGCGGCACCATTGCTGCGCAGGGAACCGTCCGCCAGCTTTCCCGTGCTAAATCGCCTACCGCGCCGTTCATCAAAGCCGAACTGGAACGGTGAGACCTTTTTTTCTTGCGTAGAAAGTCATACATTCATAAAATACAGGCATGAAATCGCTTTTGACTGCATTGGCCTTGATGGGGCTTGTGATGATGACCGGATGCCGCACGGTGCCGCTGACCGGGCGTTCCCAGTTTATCCTGACTTCGGTGGAGACGGAAAAGACCATGGGGTTGGGAGCATTTAACGAATACAAGAGCAAGTTGCCGCGCTCGGTGAATGCCACTTATAATGCCGCTATGGACAACTGCGCCCGGGCGCTTATCAGGGCGACGCAGTATAAGGAATATGATTGGGAATACACGGTGTTCCAGTCTAAGACCCAGAATGCTTTCTGTCTGCCTGGCGGCAAGATTGCGGTGTACACCGGCATTATGGATATCATGAACAATGAAGCGGAGCTGGCTTTTGTGGTGGCGCATGAGATTGCCCACGCACTGGCCCGCCACAGCGGCGAACAGATGGCCTGGGGTGCGGTGCAGTCCATGGGGGTATCTGTCCTGAAGGAATCGGGCTATGGGGCTGCGTTTGAATCGGCCTCGGAGTACGGGGTGATGCTGCCGTTCAGCCGCAAGCATGAGTATGAGGCCGACCAGATGGGGCTGCTGCTGATGGCGAAGGCCGGGTATAATCCGCGGGCTGCCCTTGAGTTCTGGAGCCGTTTCACGGCTGGTTCTGCTTCCAGTTCGCTGAACGGGTGGATGAGTACGCACCCTGCTGATGCCGACCGCATTCAGGCGATGCGCCAGCACCTGCCCGCAGCTGAGGCTGAGTATGCCCGCGCTACTAGTAAGAAGGGCTACGGCATGTCGATTTGAATGACCTGCCCCGTGGAAAACGGAACGAGGCGGTCACCGAGCAGCTGCTGCAGCCGGGTGGTGGCGGCAGCACCCGTGCAGTGTCCGGTGTAGAAGCGGGTGGGCAGGGAAAGCAGGTGCGAGCCTGTTTCCCCGATGCGGGCTGCATGGGCTTTGGCAAGATGGAAGCCGCCGATGAGGATATCGGGGCGGAAGTGGGTGGCGATGTTGAGGATGCCTCGGTGGGAACAGCCGCTGATGAGGATGCGCCTGCCAGCTTCTTCGATGAGCAGGTATTGCTCGTGCCGGAAGTCATCGGGCAGGTGTGTGCCGCCCATGATGGTGCTCATGCCTTCGCCGGCCGTGGGGTAGGGGCAGGGGATGAGCCCTGCGGGGTGCAGGGTGAGGCCCGGGGCTAAGGCGCATGCTTCGGCAGGAACTGGGCAGATGCGTGGATGCCCTTTCAGCGTTGGACTCAGCCCGATGTCTTTTCCCGCGGCGTTGAAATGGGTCTCAAAGGCATGCGGGCTCACCCAGACCGGGGCGTGGGAGTTGAGCTCCAGAAAGCGGGCGATGCCGCCGCCATGGTCATAGTGCCCATGTGAGAGAATGGCCATGTCTACCGAGCGCAGGTCGATGCCCAGCTGTGCGGCGTTATCTGCAAAGGCGGGGGATGCCCCGGTATCAAAGAGGAGTCGCCGCCCGTTTGTTTCGATGAACAGGCTGAGCCCGTGCTCGGCGCGCAGGTCGGCTCGGCAGCTGGTGTTTTCGATGAGGACGGTGATGCGCACGCTGATTAGGGGGTGAGCTGCCAGTTATGCTCACCGTGGTATATCATCTGGCGGGTCATGCCCCCGTCGATGCAGATGTTTTCCCCGGTGATGAAACCGGCGGCATCGGAGCAGAGGTAGAGTACCATGGACGCGATGTCTTCCGGCCTGCCGACGCGGCCCGCCGGGTGTTGGGTGGCATCCGGCCCGGCGTAGGTGGTGTCACCCGTTTCAATCCACCCCGGTGAGATGGAATTGACTCGCACCCGCCCGGCCAGTGAGACCGCCAGCGCATGGGTGAGGGCGGCAATGCCTCCCTTGGCGGCGCTGTAGCATTCTGTGCCGGGCATGCTCATGCGGTCTCGGCTGGAGGAGATGTTTACAATGGCTGCTCCGGGGGCAAAATGCTCCATCAGGAGGCGGGTGAGCATGTAGGGCGCGCTCACCCCCACCTGCAGGGCGTAGTTGAACTCCTGCCAGCTGCAGTCCGGCAGCCCTTTGAAGAGCGGGGCGGCGTTGTTGATGAGGTAGTCCACGTGCCCGTGCTCTGAAATCACCTTGGCAGCAAAGGCGCGGAGGTCTTCTTCACGGCTCAGGTCTCCCACAAAGTATGGGTTTTCCTGCAGGTCGAAGATGCAGCCCCGCGCCCCGGCATCGGCAAATTGCTGTGCTATGCATTTGCCGATGCCCTGCGCTCCGCCGGTGACGATGACGACTTTGTCCCGGAAATCAAGGCTCATTATTTGAAGATGATTTCGTTGACGAAGCCATAATCCTGCTTCGGGTGCGTCAGGCGCAC
>JAFNWZ010000225.1 GCA_017379255.1 Akkermansia sp.
AATCTTGGAGCGCAGGCGGTTTGCCTTTTCCTGGTATTCTGCCAGTCGGTTGAGCACGACTTCCAGCACACCGCCGAGCTCACCGGCCTTCACCATGTTCACAAAGAGCTTGTTGAACATCTTGGGATAGGTCGAAAGCGCCTCGGAGAAGGTGGAACCGCCCTGCACGGATTCACCCAGAGCCACGATGGTGGCGCGCAGGTTCGGGTTGGGCTCCTGCTTGCTGAGCACGTTGAGACTCTGCAGCAGGGGAAGACCGGCATCAATCAGCGTGGCGAGCTGGCGGGTGAACACCATGAGCTCTTTCTGCTTCACTGCTGCGCCTGCCTTGCCCTTGGCGCCGCCGTCCTTCTTCTTCTTGCCCTTAGCAGCTTTTTTCTCTGCTTTCTTGACGGCAGACGGCCCGCCCTTGGATTCCTCGCACTCGCGCACGAGCAAGCCCTGGGCGCGCACCATCTCCATGGCGGCAATCTTGTTGTCGGCGGTTACAAAGCCTGTCTTTTCAGCGCCGTTCTGGTCGAGCGCGGTGTATTTGAAATTAGGCATAGTGTATAGTAAGTTAAAAAAACGTTGTTATGGTAAGAAAATAGCAGATGTGCGCGGTGGCGTCAAGCCATTAGGTGT
The DNA here is from genome assembly GCA_017379255.1 of Akkermansia sp. GTDB lineage: Bacteria > Verrucomicrobiota > Verrucomicrobiia > Verrucomicrobiales > Akkermansiaceae > Akkermansia. The sequence goes on from JAFNWZ010000225.1 coordinate 625, forward strand.
ACTTGAGCACTTCTTCAATGGTGGTATTGCCTTCAAAGATGTTCTGGATGCCGTCTTCGCGCAGGGTGGTCATGCCCAGCTCAATGGCTTTCTGCTTCAGGACGATGGAGGGCACGTTCTGCGTGATGAGCTCCTTGATGGGGTCGCTCACGTTGAGCAGCTCGTGGATGCCCTTGCGGCCCTTGTACCCGGTGTTGGCGCACTTGTCGCAGCGGGCACCGGTGAAGAACTGCTGGCTGCCGATGAGCTGCGGGTTGATTCCCAGCTGGTTGAGCAGCGTGGTGGACGGACGGTAGGGGGTCTTGCAGTACGGGCAGATGGTGCGCACCAGGCGCTGACCCAGCACACCCAGCAGGGTAGCGGCCAGCAGGAAGGGCTGCACGCCCATGTCCACGAATCGCGTCACGGCGCCGGCGGCATCGTTGGTGTGCAGGGTGGAGAGCACAAGGTGGCCTGTCAGAGCAGCCTGGATGGCAATCTGGGCGGTGTCGGTATCGCGGATTTCGCCCACGAGGATGCGGTCCGGGTCCTGACGCAGGAAGGCACGCAGCACACGCGGGAAAGTCACGCCGATGGCTTCGTTGATGGGAACCTGCACAATGCCGTCGATGTCGTATTCCACCGGGTCTTCTGCGGTGAGGAGCTTGGAGTCCACGGTGTTCACCTCACGCAGGGCGGCGTAGAGCGTGGTGGTCTTACCGGAACCCGTGGGGCCCGTCACCACGAAGATGCCGTTGGGCTTGTTCACCGTGTCGATGATGTATTCATGCAGGTGGGGGGAGAGGTTCAGGTTGTCCAGGTTGAGGCTCACGCTGTTGCGGTCGAGCACACGCATTACCACGGATTCACCGTACTGGGTGGGCAGGGAGTTCACACGCATGTCCACTCCGGCTTCGCCCACCTTCATCACGATGCGGCCGTCCTGCGGCACGCGGCGCTCGGCAATGTTCATACCGGCCATCACCTTCACGCGGGAGATGACCGAGTTGGCCAGGTGCACGGGGGGCGGTGCCATTTCATACAGGGCGCCGTCCACGCGGTAGCGGATCTTGAACTCTGTCTCAAATGGCTCCAGGTGAATATCGGAGGCCTTTTCCTTGATGGCCTGCATAATCACCAGGTTCACAAACTTGATGACCGGGGCGGCGTTGGCTTCCTCTGCGCCATCATTGCTGCCCACGTTCATGTTGTCGAGTTCGGCCAGCAGGTCGCCCATGGCGGCCTCTGCGCCGCCGTAGCATTCTGTGATGCGGGCGCGTACTTCGTAATCTGCCGCCACGTACAGGTAGATATCCTGTCCGGTAGCTACGCGCAGGTCATCCACCGTCTGCGGGTTCAGCGGGTCTTCCAGGCACACGTAGAGTCCTTCACCGGCGCGGTACTCGATGGGCAGGGCACCGTGCAGACGCGCCATGCCTGCGGGCAGCATGTTGAGCACATCCTGGGGCGGGGTGAATTCTGCCAGGGAAATGTACTGGGCGCCCACTTCCATGGCGATGACATTCCAGAAATCTTCCGGGGCGCTGATGATGCCGAAATCAATCAGCGTTTCCCACAATTCCTTACCACTGTTGGACATTTCGTCCGCAATATCCTTGGCAACGGAACGCTCCAGCATGCCGTTGTTGATGAAAACATCAATTGCAACCTCGTTGTTCATATGTGTAGTAATCTGGTGTGGGGTGGGAAATTAGCTGGCATCGCCGGTTGTGACACGGATGATTTCATCTGCAGAGGTGAGGCCGGCCAGCACCTTGCGGATACCGTCTTCGCGCAGGGTGCGCATGCCGAGCTCGCGGGCGCGCTTGCGCAGCTGGGCAGAGGTCAGGTTCGAGTTGATAAGCCCGCGTACGTCATCCGACACCTCAAAGATTTCGAAAATGCCGAGACGTCCCTTCATTCCCTTGCCGCGGCAGCGGTCGCAGCCCATCGGGTTGGGGACCTTCACCGGGCGGTTGATGTCAATGCCCAGGGTGGTAGCCTGTTTCGGGGTGAGCTGGCCGTCAATCTTGCAGGAGCAGAGGCTGCGGCAGAGACGCTGTGCCATGATGGCACGCACGGCCGAGGCAATGAGGAAACGGTCTACGCCCATGTCTGCCAGACGTGCCACGGAGGAGGGGGCATCATTGGTGTGCAGGGTGGAAAGGACGAGGTGACCGGTCATGGCGGCCTGAATGGCGATGGCTGCGGTCTCCCCGTCTCGGATTTCACCAATCATGATGATGTTCGGGGCCTGTCGGAGCATGGCGCGCAACGCTGCGGCGAAGGTCATGCCGATTTCGGAGCGGATCATCACCTGGTTAATGCCGCTCATTTCGTATTCCACCGGGTCTTCTGCGGTGATGATTTTCTTGTCCGGGCGGTTCAGGTAATTCAGACAGGCGTAGAGCGTGGTGGTCTTACCGGAACCCGTGGGGCCGGTTACCAGAATGACGCCGTCGGGCAGGGTGACCAGGCGGTCGAAGGTGGCTTCGTCATCGGAAAGGAAGCCGAGCTGCGGCAGCCCCAGCGCCAGGGCGGATTTGTCCAGAATACGCATCACGACGGATTCGCCGTGGTTGGTGGGCACGGTGCTCACACGGAGGTCGATATGCGCGCCGTCGCGCAGATCCATTTCGATGCGGCCGTCCTGCGGTACCCGCTTTTCGGCAATGCTCATGGAGGAGCTCATCACCTTGAGGCGTGCCACGATGGGCCCGAGGAGCTTCTTGGGATGATTGGCCACTTCCACCAGGCGGCCGTCCACGCGGAAGCGCAGGCGCACGCGGTCTTCCATGGGTTCGATGTGAATATCTGAGGCTCGCATCTCATGGGCTTCGTTGAACATGTTGTCCACCAGTTCAATGATAGGACCTTCCGTATCGCCCTTGGCGAATTCTTTCTTTTCCGGATAATATTTGTCCAGCGCCTTGGCAAGCTGCGGCTCGCTGGTCACAAAGAAGCTGACATCGCGCCCCAGGAACTGCGGCAGACTGTCCATGGTCTGCATGTCAAAGGGGTCAGTGATGGCTACCTGCAGGGAGAAACCGTCATCTCCCAACGGCAGGAACTTCACGCGGCGGGCCAGTTCTCCCTTAACCGTGGCGATGATGGCCGGGTCGATTTCAAACGAGGTGACATCCACGTATTCCAGCCCGGAATTGGCTGCGGCGATTTGTGCGATGTATTCGTGGGTAAGGTATTTGTTCTCAATGAGATAATCAATAATGTTATCCAGCGGCGAAAGCTGCATGCGGATAGAATCGAGGGTCATCTCATCAATTGCCCCGGCTTCTACCAGGAGCTGCAGGAGAAAGTCTTCGTTCGAGTACACGGAAGTAAGAAAGAATGGAGTGAATAACGCGTTACGTGCGCAATCTGCGCCTGTCCTGCAGTCTACACCAAATACGCAGGCTCGTCAATCACGCAGTTGATTTCTCAGTATCTTTTTTTGCGAAATACTTGGAAAAAGATGCCGGATTTGCCGAATTTTGCTTGCCGAAGGGGAGGGGCTGTGCTATAAGCCCTGCGTCATCATGAAATCTGCTCTAATCAATTCTGCCTTTGCTGTTATGCTGCTGTGTGCCCCAGTTTGCGCGGTTCAGCCGGCAGCTGCCGGGGCAGAGGAGGCCATTTCTGCAGAGGCCACCCAGGCCGTGGCTGTGGCAAATGCCGGGGTGGAACGCCTGGCCGAATTGCTGGTGCGGGTGGAGGATGCTGTCAGCGCAGCGGAGCTGTTGCCGCAGATTGCTGAAACGCTGGAGAGTGTGCGGGCGCTGGAGGCGGGGTCTTTTGCAGAAGATGATGAGGAAATGATGGCTGCCGGATTTGCTAATGACTGGTATCTGCTGGTGGAGGATGAGGTAGCCCGCCTGGTGGATGCGGATTTCTACGGAAATGCGCAGCTGCGCCAGTTGCTGGAGGCTGGTGATGCCGAAGATGAATCCTTTGAAAAGCCGGTATCCCACCCCACGGATTCTGCAGAAGCCCCTGTGCAGGAGGCTGCCACGGAGTCTCTGCTTCCGCGGTGATAAACACCTTCTTCCGCCATCGCGCGGCGTTTTTCTCGTGCTGCTGGCTTTCTTGACGCTTGCCAAGCGCGGGAAATCCGTTATAATACTGCGCGTAACACCACTTTTACGTATATACGATTATGCCTGATGCTCGATTCCAACCGCTGCCCGGATTCCGCGATTTTGCCCCGCAGGAATGCGCATTCCGCAACTATTTGTTCAACACCTGGCGGCGTGTGGCTCATCGCTATGGGTTTGTAGAATGGGAAGCCCCCACGATCGAATCCACGGAGCTGTACCTCAAGAAATCCGGCGGCGAACTGCCCACCCAGCTCTTCCGTTTCAAGGACCAGGGCGAGCGCGATATTACCGTGCGTCCGGAGCTTACCGCCTCCCTTGGCCGCATTGCCGCCGCCTACCAGCGCGAATACACCAAGCCTCTCAAGTGGTTTGAAATTGGTTCCTGCTTCCGCTACGAAAAGCCGCAGAAAGGCCGCTTGCGCGAGTTCGTGCAGTTCAATGCCGATATTCTGGGCGAAGCAGGTGAGGGTTCTGATGCCGAGCTGGTTTCGCTGGCCATCGATTGCATGCGCGAGTTCGGTTTCACGGCAGATGATTTCGTGGTGCGCATCTCCGACCGCGAGGTGTGGCTTAAATACGCCGCCGATAATGGCGTGGCTGAGGAGCGTGTGCCGGATTTCCTGGCCATTATTGATAAGTTTGAACGCGACCGCCCTGAATACTGCCAGGAGAAGCTCGATGCTTTCGGCATGAAGCGTGAGGATCTGGTGGATTTCATTGCCAACCCGCCCGCCGGATGCTCTCCGCGGTATGATGCCGTGCTGGCCGAGCTGCAGGCCCGCGGGCTGGATGCCTACGTGAAACTGGACCTTTCCGTGGTGCGAGGTCTGGCTTACTACACCGGGCTTGTGTTCGAAATCTTTGACAAGGGCCACACCTTGCGCGCCGTGGCTGGCGGTGGCCGCTACAATGGCCTTGTTTCCACCCTTTCCAACGGGGCGGTGGACATGCCCGCAACTGGTTTTGCCATGGGGGACGCCGTGATTGCCCACCTCATCGAGGCATGCCCGGCTGCCAGGGCGCTGCGCGATGCCGCCCTCAAGGCGTCCCAGGTGGATGTGTGCATGGTGCTGGCGGCTCCCGAGAAGCGCCCCCAGATGCTGGCGCTGGCCTCCGCCCTGCGCGATGCCGGCCTGCGTGTTGACCTCCCCCTGGCTCCGGCCAAGATGGGCAACCAGCTCAAGCGTGCAGAAAAGATTGGTGCCCGCTATGCAGTCATCATTGGTTCTGAATACCCGGAGCTGGAGCTCAAGAATATGCTCACCCGCGAATCGATGCACGCCTCGCCCAACGGACTCATGGCAGAGCTCCTTGGCGATGGCGAGGAGGTCTGATTCCATGCTGCGCCGTTTCATGCCGCTGCTTCTGCCGGGCGTGCTGCTGGTGCAGTGCGCCCCGGCGGGCATGGTGGCGGCATCTCCCAGCCCGGCGGGTGTGCTCATCCAGAAGGAGCCGGAGCTGGTGGTTGCCTCGCGGGAGCAACTGGCCGCTGAATTGCAGAACTGGATTTCCTGTGCGCAGAATCCCGTGCGCTTCCGCCTGGACGCCCCTCTCAAATCCCAGTGGCTCCGCTTCACCGGAGAGGAGGTGTGGGGCGAGTATGCCCGCCGCTGCTCTGCTACCTACATGGAGGACTCTGGGCATATTACTCTTAACCTTGAATACCGCGACTATGTGCGCCTGTGTGCTGCCTGGCGAACCCCGGAGCTCCGCGCCTCCCTTTCCGGGGAGGAGGAACGCGTACTGAGCCTGGCGGAGAAACGCACCCGGGCTTTGTTGCGTCCCGGCATGAGCGATGTGGAAAAACTGCTTGCTGTGCACGATTACCTGGTGCAGCACGGGCGGTACGATGCCGGCGCCGGAGGCGATGTGGCGGCTTTGCTGGATAACGGCTGCGGTAGCTGCGAGGCATACAGCGCTGCACTGTGCGTGATGCTGGAGATAGCGGGGATTCCCGCCCGCCTCGTAACCGGAGATGCAGATGGCCCCCATGCCTGGAATATGGTGAAACTGGGAGAAACGTGGTATCACGTGGACACTACCTGGGACGACCCCGTGCTGGGCAACTCCGGCACGCAGGTGGTGAGCCATTCATACTTCTGCTGCACCGATGCCGAAATGGCGCAGACTCACCGCTGGAACCGCGCGGCTTACCCTGCCTGCAACGGGGCAGATTGTTATTACTACCGCAGCCAGGGGATCTATTTTACCTCCTTTGCCGCGTACTGGCGCGCCGCCATGGCTGCGTGGCGCAGCGGTGCTGCACGATTTGAGGGGTATCTTACCACCTATGGCAGCCCCGCCGCATTCCGCGCCGCTATGCAGCAGGCTTCCACTCCCGATTCGCCGACCCGGATATCCTGGACCGGGCCGGAAACAAAGGCTGGGGCGGTTATTGTTTCATTCGGTGGTTGATCCCTGGCCGGCCCCATTGGCTAAATGCGCTGCTGCTGGCCACATGTGTCCCAAAGCTTCGTAAATTGTAATTTATCTATCTGTTCAGGCGCACGCAGTGTGCGTAATTTTGAGCCCGTAGGGCGGTATAATCGTAGCCCGGGGTGGAGCCGCAACGCGGCGGAACCCCGGGTAAATCGAAAATAATATC
>JAFNWZ010000226.1 GCA_017379255.1 Akkermansia sp.
CAGACCCGGTACCGGAGGTGGTAGGCACCACCACAAAGGGAATATACTTGCCACGCACCAGATTATCCACCCCGCCGATGGCGAGGATGTCCTCGGCCTCCTGAGAAAGCACCAGGCGCACCCCCTTGGCCGTGTCAATGACCGAGCCACCACCCACAGCCACCAGGGCATCGCACCCGGAGCGGCGGTACAGGGCTGCAATGTCATTCACCACCTTCAGGGACGAATCCACCGGAATATCGGTGAAGGTGCAGGCAGGTGTGCATCCCTCAGCCGCCATGGCATCCACCACCAGCTGCATGGTGCCGATTTTTGCCAGCACTGCATCGGAAAGCAGCATGGGAGCTTTGGCACCCAGATGCTCCAGTTCATTGGCAAGACGCTCCAGCGCGGATTCGCCGCAGAGCAGCTTTACAGAGTTGTGAAATTCAAAATACTTGTTCATAATCAATTGTAGCGACCAGTCAGGAACCCGCAGAGAATACGACCATACACCCGCAGCGGATTCACCTGCAAGGCCGGAACATCTGTTAAAATATGCTTTGTGATGAACTTGGGAAACAAATACCCCTCCACCAGATTCACCAGGCGCGCCAGGCGCATCACATCCGCAATCTCGCCCTGCATACTGAAGGCATGCTGGGCGTATGCCTGCGCCAGCCCCATCTGCCCGGTAAACATGCGGAACGAGATACCCGTGGACTTGAGGCGCAGCGCGCAGACCGGCTTTTCCAGCACAGTCAGGCGGTTCAGTTTCCCCTCTTTCCACTGCACGAAGAGCTGCGGAGCATTGTGACCGGTCTGCAGCGCATAGCTGAGCCCCTCCGGCATGCGGTCAAATTCATCCTTTACCCGGGAATCGAGCTTATACAGCTCCACCAGCGCAGCATGAACCACGCGCAGCACAATCCCCACCGTCAATTTCTGCAACGAGAGCTTCATAAAAACTTATTCTCCGCGCTGTGCAGCCGCCCGGTTCAGACGGTCCATCATGGCCATGCCAAGCCCCATCTTCGGCAGCTCCTCGGCCACAATCACATCCACTTCCCCGCATTCATCCATGGCGCGCATCACCGCAAACAAACGCACGGCAGCCTCGGCCAGGCGTCCACTTCCCGGAGAAAGCGGCATTACTTCCTCCCAGCAGTCCTGCGCAGCCAGCGGAGAATCGCCCTGGTAGGTAATCAGGCCATAGCGCACGCCCTCCTGCGGGGTGAATTCCTCCTTCGGGTCATGCAGCAGAAGCGGCTTGGTGGGAGCATAGTGGCTCTTGAGCATACCGGGGGCATTCGGCGTGGCCGCTTCAATATCGCTTCCCTTGCCCGGCTTCACCACCTTGCAGATTTTGCGGAGCTTCTCGCGGGTCACCGGGCCCTCGCGCAGCACGCGCACGGCGGGATTTCCTTTCTCATCCAGGCAGGGCTGCAGAATCGTGCTTTCCAGGCCCTCCGAACAGGCACCGGCATCCAGCACCAGCGGAATGGAGCCACCCAGCTCCTTCAGCACCGCCGGGGCACTCGTGGGCGAAATGTGCCCGAAACGGTTGGCACTCGGCGCGGCAATGGGGTGTCCCAGCGCCCGGGAAACAGCGCGCATCACCTCGTGGCTCGTCACGCGGCAGGCCACCGTGGGCAAACCGCTCGTCACAATATCCGGCACACATTCCTTGCGGGGCAACACCAGCGTCATCGGGCCCGGCCAGAATTCCTTCACC
>JAFNWZ010000227.1 GCA_017379255.1 Akkermansia sp.
AAGCAGCCTGCAGGATAGATGACGCAGGGTTTGTTCCGTGTGCAATACAATGGTGGCTGGGTGGTGATTATCAAGGCATAACCGGCCTTGATGACGATGATAACAATGACCGAGCCGTTTACGCGATATACTCAGATGAGGAATTCCCACAACCTATCGCTATCACTACTGACATCGATACATTCGGTGGATATTATTGGGACCTCATCTCTACTGTTAACAGCGACAAGCTAGAGTCCATGGGGAACTTCCTCCTATATGACGGACCGGAGTTAACCGGAGCATTCGTCACACTGGAGCAAATACAGGCGGGCTTAGCAGCCGGCGCCCCTCTTTCTCTGGGGATTGGAGACACTAACGAAGAACTGTTCCACTCAATTACTCTTTGGGGAATTGAATATGATGAAAAAGGGCTGCAATCCATCTGGATAACGGATTCCGATGACTATAAAACTCAACTGCTTGAGGTTGACGTAATGTATAAGGAGGAGGATCCATTGACGCTTTATCTGGACCTATACAGCGATGACCCCAAATATGGAGACGTCTACATCTACTCTAGCAGCTATGTAAATGTGGCAGAAAGCAACACATGGAATCTGACCCCGGTCATCCCTGAGCCTGCTACGACAACCCTCTCCCTACTCGCCCTGAGCGCACTGGCCGCACGCCGCCGCAGGAAATAGGCTCCAGGCGTTCAGATTCGCAGATATTACCACAAGCGTCCCGAGGTTTCCCGGCTCATAAGGCGAAAGCCCGATGAGAACAGAAACTAACAGGGACGCACCGGGGGCATTTTGCTCAGGCTCAGTCGCGATTTTGCCGCCCATGATGTACGGGACTAAAGACCCGTGCTCCGATGAAACTGCCCTGCAATCTCGCATTTATTAATCTGGCACCATGTTTTATCTCGGTAAAATTAATTTCTCCGATTAATTGCACCATCGCGCAACACGCGATAAAATGCGTCATTTGGACAAGATTTGCTTGACGCCCTCCCCTGTTATGATAGAACTAAGACATTATCTTTTAGTTGCTTATTCTCTCACTTTTTCGTCATGAAACTTCATCTGCCTCTTCGTTTGCGCTATTCGCTCCTGACCCTTCTGGGCGCAAGCGTTCCCAGTTTTTCCACATCTGCCTTTGCAGAGAATATAACCGTTAACTCCGGCGACACGCAAAAGGTCACGGCAATCAATGATGGCGACGTCACACTTGAGGAAAATGCCACTCTGAGGGTAGTTGATGAAACCCGCGTCATAAACGGAGGTGGCAAGCAGTGGCTGCTTCATGAGACCGAGGCAATAATCGGAACGTTGACTCTTGCCAACGGCTCAGTGGTAGATAGTCGCGGGACAGAGCCCGTCGCGGGAATAGTCGCCGGGTCTACCTTGACTGATTTTGAGATAGACACCATCAACCTGCTAGCCGGTGCTTCCAGCAGCATCTACGGCAAAAACATCGTCCTGGGCGACATCGTGAAGGCAGAGGGGGACACCTCCTCCCTGACTATCACTTCATACGGGAACATCATTTTCAATGACGCCAGCGTTTCCGACGGCGTACAGCTGCATCTGAAGGGCAATTTGAGCCTGACCAGTGATTCTACAAATAGCGGCAGTCTGCTAACAGAGAACCTGACCCACAGCGGCAATGCAAGCCTGACAGGCACCGGCGCCCTGACAGTCACCGGCACAACAACACTGAACGGAAGCACCTTGACCATAGCCAACAGCCAGCAGATTAACCTGAATACAGTGACTGGCACAGGCGGGATGGAGCTGGGCGATAATGTGCTGGCTGATGGGGCAGCTGACACCTACGTATCTATCAAAGGCCTGAGTGGTGGAACCGTATATATCCAGAAGGACGCCACACTGGAGCTGGCCGATGGAGCTGTTGTGGGTAGTACTCTTGTGGTGAATGGCAACCTGCTGGGCACAAGCCTCAAGCTAACCGAGGACGGCAAGATCAGCCTGTATGGAGGTATGAAAGCTGCCCAGGTTGACATGAATACCGGTTCCCAGCTGGTATGGTTTACCTCCGGCTCGTTGCAATCGGCGATTGTGAGCGGGGATGGCGATGCGCAAGTGGTTGAACCTGCACTCATCAGCATGAATAGTGGTTCTGTTCTGGCTTTCCTGAAAGAGACAGGTACTAACCCTATCACCGTTACCCTGAACGCGGATGTGAAAAGCCATGGCAGAATCGTCATTGGCGGTAGGCATCAGACACCAACCGGCGAGTCTCCCCACGCTAAGGCCTATGTCACCATCAAGGGTGTTCTGCAGGCCGGCGATGCGAATTCAAACGAGGAATATAGCGGCTTTTATCTGAATAATCTCTGCTCCCTGACTGTCGGCACGGGTGATTGGACAAAAGGCCAGGATAGCCTGGATCTCTACGGTAATTCCTATATTGATGAAACCGGAACCCTGACGATGAAGTACGGCCGCCTGAAGCTGAACGAAGGCGCCAGTCTGAGTATTGCCGGTACTTTCAACTTCCAGACGCTGGGAGAGGCTGATGTCGATGCATTCCATCGCTGCGTTTACCTCGGCAATGGGGCAGAATTAGTCATCGACTCGGAAAATGTCCAGTCGTTTAAATCGGTGGATGGCACTGGTAAATTGGTACTGGACTTCAGTGCCATGGGGGCATTTGAGATTGATGAGAATTTTACCGGTACGTTTGACCTCACATATGGCAGTGACCTGACGGTGGGTGGCACTACAACGCTGACCGGTGATTCCTACGGCAAGTCTTCCAATAACTACAAAGGATATGGCAACAGTGTACTGACCACCGAAACCCTGACGCACCAGAGCGACGTCGTGCTGTCTAAAACGGAGGTGCATGCGAAGAACACAGTTCTGGCTGACGGCAAGACTTTCACCCTGAAGAGCGGCGAAGTTTTGCAACTGGGCGATATAAGCGGCACCGGTACGCTTGAATTGTTAAAAGACGGCAGCGGTACTACCACGAATGCCCAGGCTACGTCTGTCAGCGGTTCACATGTGATGGTGGGCGATAATTCAACCTTTACCCTCAGTGGCGATGCCGGTAAGGAAAGTCAGTTTTCGGTGAGTTACAGCAATGGCGGTACCGGTACGGTGGTGCTGGGTGATGGCGAGCTGACGGGAGCGGGCGAACATGACACCCTTGTGTCTTCCGCCTCGTTCAACATCTATGCATTGGAAGTGAAGAGCGATGCCTGCTTGAAGGTGAGCTCTATCGGCAATATCACTTCTCTTACGGTGGCAGAAGGCGGCAATTTCTCCATGTCCGATGGCACGGCGTTTACTCTAGGAACCGTAACCAATGGCGGTACCATTGTGCTGGGTAACGGCGAGCTTACCGATGAAAAAATTGACACCGTGGTCACGATGACGGCTATTTCGGAAATCGGACAGCTGCAGGTGATGAAGGATGCAAGCCTGAAGCTGGATGACGGAAGCAACCTCAAGGGCACTATCCTCAATGATGGTGCCATCAGCTGCACGACGATTACCGCAGCTCAGAACCTGACCCTGAGCGGTACCGGCAGCCTGGATGCAGACTCGCTGACGCTCAACGAGGGTATCACGGTCGGCCTCAATGGCACCGCAACCATCGACCATTTTGTCAACAGCGGTATCCTGAAGCTGGGGGATGGCGAGCTTACCGATGGTAAGCGCGATACTGTGTTGGATTTGTCGGGCGCTTCTGCTCCCTATACCATTCAGAGCGGAACATTGCAGATTGGACGCGATGCTGCCCTGATAACCGGAGCAGACAACGCATTGGTCATCTCGAGCAGTTCGACTATTGCCGGCGGCCTGGATGCAGGTGAAATCCAACTGTCTGAGGGTGTCACCCTGACGATACAGGACAGCACAGATGTTGCGGTTGGCAAGATGGCCAGCAAGACGGACGGAACGGATACCTATCTGGTGCTGGGTAGCGGCGCCGCTGTAGAAAATGGTCAATACACCACCAAGGTTAAGATTGACGAGATAGGGGATGTCAAGCTAACCGTGAAACGCGATGTCGAGCTTGTCACCTCCAAGCTTACGCTGAAGGGTGAATTGAATAATGCCGGTTACATCAACGGTTCGGATGAGGGTATTTTGCTCTTTACTCAGGATGCAACCCTTACAGGCTCGGGACGCGTGCATTTTGCCGAAACTCAACTGCATCCCTCTGTAACACTGACCGTTAAAAATATCACCGATGCACATCTGGGCAAAGTTTACGGCCCGACCAATAATTATGGAAAGCTGGTGCTGGGTGATGGCGAGTCCGAGGGAGGCTTCGATACCATCGTGTCAGCTGATTCGGTGGAGGCTTATTTCCTCACCGTGAACAGCGATGCCAAGCTGACTACCGGGACACTCTTCTTACAAAGCGACACCTCATTCACCATCAACGGCTCCGTGGAGACGGACTCCATTGCTACCTGGTTTGGTTATGGTGGCCAGCTGGGGCTGGATGCATCGTTCTTCGAGAAAGTCAAGGTGAACAAGGGTGTTAAGTTGCAAGACGGGAATCCTGTAACTCTGAAGAATGTCGCCCTCAATTTCGAATCGGTGGATCAGGTAGACAAAGAAATATCCTGGGGCTCCCTGACGCTGGGCGATGGGGCGCTGACGGATGGTAAGAAAGATACAACGCTTTCCGTGAGCAGCGTTTTTGAAACCGGAGTACGCGTTAACTCGGATGCGGCCCTGACCATCACGGCAGATACAGCCAAGTTCAAGGGCAGTACAGTAAATGGTTCTCTGTCGGTCGTAAACCTGTATCTTTACGATAACTCCACCATGAGAGTCTATGGAGAGCTGGATCTTTCCGGCAATACCACGCTGGGCAATGGCTCAAAACTTGTGCTGACCAGCAGCACACCGACAAATCTGGGCGTGGTGAGCGGCGCGGGTACACTGGAGCTGGGCGATGGTCAAGGTGCTGCCACTTCGGCAACAGCTTCTTCCTTCGAGGGCATGCTGGATATCAAGAGCGATGGTACGCTGACATCCGCGGGCGCTGCTGTGCTGATTGGTAAGTCTTCCATCAACGGTAATCTGAAGGCTACGGACTTGATTCTCAACGAAGGCGTCAGCCTGAGCGGTGCTGGCTATCTGGAGCTCAGCGGTAACATTTCCATGGAAACAGGCTCCGTGCTTGAGCTGACCGGTGGCAGCGCGATGAAGTTTAATGCTGTGGGGAACAACGGTACGCTCATTCTGGGCGATGGCGATGCAACGACCACCACGACAGTTGAGGCTGGTTCCTTTGAGGGTGTGCTTAACATCATGAGCGATGCTGACCTGACAATTACAGGTTCCACCCTGCTGAAGGGCAATTCCACCAGCGATGGCAGCCTGACCACGGCCAATCTGAGCCTGAACGAGGGTGTTGCCCTGAGTGGTGCCGGTGCGGTGAATGTCAGCGGTACAACCTCCATGGCCGATGGCGCTTCCATGACACTTACAGGTGGCCACTCGATGAACCTGGGCGCTGTGACCGGTTCGGGCACGCTGTCGCTGGGCGATGGCCAGAGCGAAGACTCTGCTGACACGGTGGTAACCATTTCCTCCTTCGAGGGCACCCTGCACACGCAGGGAGATGTGAGCCTGACGGTTGGCGGTACTACGCTGCTGAAGGGTAATTCCACCAGCAATGGTAGCCTGACCACGGCCAATCTGAGTCTCAACGAGGGAGTTGCCCTGAGTGGTGCCGGTGCGGTGAATGTCAGCGGCACAACCTCCATGGGTACCGGAGCTTCGATGGAGCTCACCGGCGGCAACGAGTCGAATCTGGGCAATGTAACTGGTACGGGTACGCTGATTCTGGGTGATGGTGATGCCGATACCGCCACAACGGCCAAAGCTGCATCCTTCGAGGGTATGCTGGACATCAAGAGCGATGCTTCGCTGGTGGTGGCAGATACAACTACCCTGGTGGGGGCCAGCATCACAGATGGTGACTCGACTCTGCTGGTGACCGATTCCGCTGTTGCCGGTAGTCTGAAAACTACTGATCTGGTTATCGATAACCAGGTCAACCTGAATTGCTCCGGCTCGCTCGTGGTGAAGAATGCAACCACGCTGAACGAAAACCGCACGCTCACCATCTGGGGAGGCGAAAATATCAGCCTGGGGGCTGTCAGCGGTACTGGCGGAAGCTCGGTGACACTTGGAGATATTGGCTGCGAGGCCACGGCTGCTACGGCAGCTTCGTTCGATTGTTCCCGTCTGTCGCTTGCGGGCAATACCACCTTTACTGTTGCCGGCAACTTTACGGCTCAGGAAGTGGACATGGGCCCGGATGCCGGTGCTACGCTTCACGTGCAGAACGGTACGTTTACTGTCGATAAGATTGGCAACGATTATGGCGTGCAGACGGGTACGCTGATTCTGGGCGATGGCATCCGTGGCGAAAATGGCCGCGATATGTCGGCCACGGCCAGCACTCTGGTGCTTTCTGCGCTGGAACTCAAGGGCGATGCCTACTTGTCCATGACAGGCGCCGATGAGTTCAGAACCAAGTCTCTCGCCATGGAGAAGGGGGCGCTCCTGACCTTGAATTGCGCTGTTCCGGTGGAGCTGGGTGCAGTAACCGGTTCCGGTTATCTGATTCTGGGTGAATCGACCCAGGCCTCTGCCAGCAGCTTCTCAGGGCAGTTGGAGCTCGGCAATAAGGCTTCTCTGGTGGTAAGCACCGCTTCGGAAGAAGCCCCCACGCTGCTGAAGGGCGAATCCATCATTTCCGGCACCATGAAGACTACGCATCTGGCGCTGGATGAAGGTGCCAAGCTTAGTTTCTCCGGCAAGCTCTCTTCCTCCGACAAGCAGACAAATACAATTCAGAAAGTAACCCTTGGCAAAGGCTCCACCCTGTCGCATTATGGCACCCTGTCGACAAGATTCCTGCATCTTTCAGAGAAATCCCGCATGACCAGTTCCGGCTATCTGCTGGAAGTGAACGGAATTACGATTGAATCAGGTGCCAGACTGGAGCTGACAAACACCAAGAAGCCGGATGGCTATGTGGTAGCAGGTTATTCTCCTGACACACTGGCCGTGAGTACTATCTCTGGCCGTGGCGCTCTGATTATGTGCAGTGGCACGAAAATCCTGGCAGACTCCTATACGGGATGTCTGGGGATGAAGCGCAACTCCGAGATGGTGGTCGATGGCGATACTGTGCTGAATGGCGTTGGCGCCAGCTATGGCAGCCTTGCTACCCACACGCTTACTGTCGATGAAAAATCCGGCTTTGAGACCTACGTCAAAAATGCCATCTGCACCAGCTATGATTTCAATGGCGAAATGGAAGGCGGAAATGTGGCGATGACCCTGACTCTTAAGGATGGCTCATACCTGCACATGTATTCCACATCGATGAAGGATTTCCTGGAATCG
>JAFNWZ010000228.1 GCA_017379255.1 Akkermansia sp.
GCATTGCTGCCGGTGCCGAGGTGAAGACCACGCTGAAGGCCCAGGTGGCTCAGCCTGCGCTTTGGAGCGCGGAGAAGCCGAACCTGTATCGCCTGCTGCTCACCCTGAAGAATGAGCAGGGCGAAATCACCGAAACGCTTTCCCGCAAGATTGGTTTCCGCGATGTGCAGCTGGTGGATGGCCGATTCCTGGTGAACGGCATGCCGGTGAAGCTCAAAGGCGTGAACCGCCACGAAAGCCAGCACGCCAACGGCCACACCGTTACCGAGGAGGAGTGCTACCAGGAGCTGCTCATCATGAAGCGCGGCAACATCAACCACATCCGCAACTCCCACTACCCGCAGGTAGACCGCTTCTACGAAATGTGTGACGAGCTGGGTATCTATGTGTGCGATGAAGCCAACATCGAATCCCACGGCTACTACTACGGTGAACTTTCCCTCTCCCACCCGGCAGAATGGAAGGCCCAGCACGTATGGCGCAACAAGAACATGGTGGAACAAAGCAAGAACCACCCCTGCGTGGTCATCTGGTCCTACGGCAATGAAGCCGGCCCCGGCGATAACTTTGCCGCCGTGCGCGACTGGATCAAGAGCCGCGACACCTCCCGCCTCACCCAGTACGAACGCAACAACGAACTGGCAGACCTCTGCTCCAACCAGTACCCCAGCGTGAACTGGACACGCAACATTGCCGGCACCAAGTTGGAAAAACCCTGGTACATTTCTGAATACGCCCACATCCTCTGCAACTCCATGGGCAACCTGGCCGATTACTGGGAAGCCATCGACAGCAGCGACTCCATCATCGGCGGCGGCATCTGGGAATGGATTCACCAGAGCTATGACCAGGAGGTCACCCTTCCCAACGGCCGCAAGGTAACCCGCCAGGCATACGGCGGCGACCACGGCGAATACCCGCACGACGGTATCTTCTGCATCAAGGGTGTGATATACAGCGACCGCACCGTCACCCCGCTCTACGATGAAATCCGCAAGGTGCAGCAGAATGCCTCTTTCACCTTGGGAGAGCTCACAGGAAACGGCCTCAGCGTCAACATCCGCAACAAACACCTCTTCACCGACCTGGCCGAATATGACGGCACCTGGACACTGAGCGAGGAAGGCAGCAAGCCTGTTCTGCAGGGTAGCTTTGCCCCGTCTGCCGCCCCGCTGACCACCCAGAAGCTGGTTCTGCCGCTTTCTGCCGAGCAACTGCTTTCCCTCCGGAAAGACCGCCGCTATTACCTGACGGTCAACCTACAGCTCAAGCAGAAGACCGAATGGGCCGACAAGGGCTATGTGATTGCCACCGAGCAGATGGAACTGCCGGAGGAAATGACCGGCTACGATGCCCGCAACAACCTGATGCAGCTGACTGATGCCAGGATTGACGTGCGCAACCAGAGCGGCCAGATGCTCGTTATCGGGCCGAACTTCTCGCTCTGTGTCGACAAGGTGACCGGCGGAATCAAGAACTACATCGTCAACGGCCAGCAGCTGCTGGGCGAAAAGGCGACCGTACACCTCAACGCTTTCCGCGCCCCGGTGGCCAATGACAAATGGGCCATGAACCAGTGGCTCAACAACGGCCTGGGCAACCTGGTCCACAGCGCCACCCCGCTGCTGGTGGAGCGCCTGGACCACGGCGTGGTGCGTATCTCCTGCGATGTGGTCAGCCAGGGCACCCGCAAGGAAAACCTCAACAGCAGTGAGTACGACCAGGGCACCTACAAGGTGAAGGATCTCGGCCCCATTACCGAGAAGGACTTCAAGTTCACCACCCAGCTGGTGTACACCATCCTGCCCAACGGCTACGTGAGCGTGCAGGCCGGTATCATCCCCAGCATGAACAAGGTGGTGCTGCCCAAGCTCGGCTTCACCCTGAACATGCCCGAACGCTACTCCAACGTGCGCTGGTATGGCCGCGGCCCCGGCGAAAACTATACCGACCGCAAGGCGGGGTCCCACGTAGGCATCTGGAACAGCACCGTGGAAAACATGGTGGAGCGCTACCCCTTCCCCATGGAAATGGGCAACCGTATGGACACCCGGTGGGTTTCCATCACCGATGAAAAGGGAATCGGCCTGGTCATTGCCGCCGAACCGCACGAGAACTTCAACTTCTCTGCACTGCCCTACACCGCACGCGACATCTTCGAAGCCGCCCACCCGGAGGAAGTGAAGCGCGCCGGTGCCACTGTCGTGAGCGTTGATGCCTTCACCCTGGGTCTGGGTGGTGCCGCCTGCGGCCCGCTGCCCATGGATCGGGACATCCCGCTCTCCGGGCCCACCACCTTCGTATTCTCGCTGCGCCCGCTGCTGCAGGGTGAGAACCCGGCCGACATCGGCCGCAAGATGCTGCCGCTGACGGGTGCGGTCACCCTCTCCCGCGACAGCGTGGGCTATGTGCATGCCACCTGCGGCTCCCGCAATGCAGACATCCTGATTACTCTGCCGGATGGCTCCAAGATGAACTACACGGAACCCTTCCTGCAGCGTGAGGACGGCATCGTGCGCGCCACGGCCACCAGTGAGGGATGCATGCGCTCCGTGAGCGTCTTCCAGAGTCTGCCGGCATGGAAACCCGATAACATCATGCGCGTCACCTCCTGCTCCAGCTATGCAGGCAGCAGCAACTCTCCGTGGAACCTCATCGACGGCCGCCGCGATACCTTCTGGCATTCCGAATGGCGTACCACCCCCATGCCTCCGTATCCGCATGAAATCGTCATCGACATGGGAGCTATGTCCGAGCTGCGCGGCTTTGCCTTCACTCCGCGCCAGGGGCGCTCCTCTTCCCGGGCAGGTAAGATTGACATCTACCTCTCCAACGATGGCAAGACCTGGAGCAACACCCCGGAGGCCAGCATCCAGATGATTGACGAAGACAGCGAGCAGCGCGTGATGCTCAAGGAGGCTGTGGCAACCAAGTTCTTCAAGCTCGTCTTCCGCTCCCCGCTCGCCGGCAATGACCCCTACGCTGCCATGGCAGAGGTATCCCCCATCATCACCCGAGTGGTGGGCGAATATCCGCCGCACGCCTTCTTCTCGGTGGCCTATGTCAGCTCCGACCTGCCGGAAGGAGGCCCGGCCCGCAACGTGCTCGATGGCAATCCCGATACCTACTGGCACACGCTCAAGGGCGTGACCCTGGCCAGCTACCCGCACGAAATCCGCCTCAACATGGGCGGTGAGCGCAAGGTGAAGGGCATTGTCTTCCAGAGCGCCAAGCTGGAGGAAGCCCGCGTGAAGGATTACGAGGTATACATCAGCAAGGATGGCAAGAACTGGGGCGAACCTGTGGCCCGCGGCACCATGGCCGACACGGCAGAAAAGCAGGAAGCGCTGTTCTTCACCCCTGCCATGGGTAAGTTCATCCGCTTTGTTGCGCTCTCCTCTCACGATGGTGGCGACTCCGCCGCCGTGGCTGAGCTCAACATCCTCACGGATTAACAAGCTGCCGTTCCCCTCCTCTCTGTTTCACGCCCGGCTGGCCTCCCAGCCGGGCGGTTTTATTCTTGCCGCACCCTTTCGCTTTTCTGCGCCCCCTTTCTGCCGTGACAATGACAACAATTTATCTTCCCCTTTCATGAAAAAACAGCTATAAATCAAGTCATGCCGATTTGCCCGAAATGCTCAGCCACCATCCACCGCGGAGCGGAGGATGCGTGCCCGGCCTGCGGATATGATATCTCGCAGGCAGACGAGCTTTATGGCGAAGGTCTTGTGGAATTTACGCGCATTGTGGACGCCGCCGGTGCCCTGACCCACCAGGAGCGGTTGGAACTCATGCACACACTGGAGCAGCTGGAACGCAGCATCCGCCCGGCAGCGCTCTGCATCTATATCACCGATGTGGGGCAGGTGCAGGAACTGCGCACCCATGCCCACTGGATTCTGAACCACGCACGCATTCACCACCCCTCTTTCGGCAAGCGTGAACTGCACAAAGCCATCGAAGACGCCGAACTGCTGGAACGGAGGCCCGGCGAAGAGCGCCCCCAGGAAGCCCGGCAGAGCTGGCTGGCCAACGCCTGGCACGCCGTGCGCGACTATGTGCTGGATGCGCTGCACCCCCTGCCCCCGCCCGTGAAGCATGAATGGATGCTCATCCTGGTCATGGATGTGCAGTTGGAAATGGCCTGTTTCTCCTGGGGATACAAACTTGACCCTTACATTGACCCCGACCGTATCAACACCTGTATCAAAAGCGCGCGCCTGCAGTTCCGTGAGCGCGCCATGGTCACCGGGCTCAAGCGCGTGATGCGCGCTGCCACCCGCCGCATTGCCTCCAACGCCCGCCGCGTGAACCGCCGCCTTCGCCGCAGCCAGAAGATGCGCACCCTGGCGCTGGCCGCCCTGGCTCTGCTGGCTGGCAACCACGCCGGCGCCCAGGAAGCCCCGCCGGCAGAAGCCCCGGAAATGCCGCACTGGCGGGCAGAGGATTACCGCCACCTCATGGCGGGTGAACTCATTACCGGCTATACCTCGCTCTTCCCGGCCAAACCCACACCGGAGGAAATCAAAGCCGAGGAGGAACGCCAGAAACAACTGCGCCGGGAACAACGCGAACTGCGCCGCCAGCAGGCCCGCCAGAACATCCCCCGCACCCGCCCGCCTGAAGCACCGGAGGAAAGCAACACCCGAGTACTGGGACGCTACTTTGAGCCCTACACCCGCCCGCCGCAGAACACCACCCTGAACGACCCCCAGGGACTGCTGACCACCGTGGAACGCGAAGATGTGGAGCACGTGCTGCGCAACCTCAACGCCAACTCTAAATTCCGCATCTATGTCTCCGTATTCAAAGGCGGGCAGGATATTCCCAGCGACCTGGCGGTTGACCTGCTGGTAACAGCTACCGCCCAGCCTTGCGAATACGCCGTGCTCATGCGCTACCCCACGGGCAACCCCGCCGGCATTGAGCTGGGATACCAGGAAATCAAGCCCGAGGATGCCCAGCGCCACGAATGGCTGCAGAAAGTGCGCACCGCCGCGGCCGATGGCAGCACAGAGGGACTCATGGAAGCACTGCGCTGCATCAGCGCTATCATTACACCGCTGGCGGACAATTTCACCCCCGTTGCCACCACCACTGGCGGCAAAGCCCCGCTCATCGGCATCCAGTTCAAAGAGACGCAGAAAGAAAAGAAACGCACCATCCGCGACCGCATCGAAGAGCTCATCAATGACCCGGCGGTTGTCAAATCCGTCCTCTACCCGCTGGGTATACTGGCAGGCATCGGTCTCATCTGGCTGCTGCTGGACTGGCTGCGCAGCTCCTCCCGCCTGGAGGACAGCGAATCTGACCTCCGGCTTTCCTCACCCTACGGCGCAGGGGTGAGCCGTTATGTGCGTTACCTGGAAGGCACTGAGGCAGAAAAAGAAAAGCGCATTTTCTGATACAAACCGGGCAAAAAACCGGGTCAGGAGCATCGTTTTTGATTGCATTCCCCCTCTTGCAGGTGTAGTATATGGCTCGTGGAAGCAGAATTTCACGCATTGAGGGGGAACTGTCCCCTCATCGCAACATTTTCCCAAACATTGTTATAACATGAACACAACATACAGCACTATTGACGCCAACGAGGCCGTAGCCTCCGTAGCGTACCGTTGCTCTGAAGTGGCCGCCATCTACCCCATCACCCCGTCCTCCCCGATGGGTGAATCGGCAGAGGCCTGGACCGCTGTAGATCGCAAGAATCTCTGGGGCACGGTCCCCAGCATCGTCGAGATGGAATCTGAGGCAGGTGCTGCCGGTGCCGTTCACGGCGCTCTGCAGACCGGCTCCATGGCCACCACCTTCACGGCCTCCCAGGGTCTGCTGCTCATGATTCCCAACATGTTCAAGATCGCCGGTGAGCTGACGCCCTGCGTCTTCCACATCGCCGCCCGCGCACTGGCCGCCCAGGGGCTTTCCATCTTCGGTGACCACAGCGACGTGATGAGCGCCCGCTCCACCGGTTTTGCCATGCTCTGCGGTGCCTCCACCCAGGAAGCCCCGGATATGGCCGCCATCGCCCACGCTGCCACGCTGGAAAGCCGCGTACCCTTCATCAACTTCTTTGACGGCTTCCGCACCTCTCACGAAGTGGGCAAGATTGCCGACATCACCGACGAGCAGCTGCGCGGCATGATTGACCAGGACCTGGTGGATGCCTTCCACGCCCGCGCCCTCACACCGGATGCACCGGTCATCCGCGGCACAGCCCAGAACCCGGACGTCTACTTCCAGGGCCGCGAAACCGTCAACAAGTTCTACAACGCCGTGCCCGGCATCGTGAAGAAGGCCATGAAGAAGTTCGGTGAGCTCACCGGCCGCTGCTACGATGTGGTGGAATACATCGGCAGCCCGGAAGCTACCCGCGTCATCATCATCATGGGTTCCGGCGCAGAGGCCTGCCTTGAGACCGTGCAGGCCCTGAGCGAGGACATCGGCGTGCTGAAGGTGCGGCTGTACCGTCCGTTCCCGGCAGAGGACGTGATTGCCGCCCTGCCCAGCACCGTGAAGAAGATTGCCGTGCTCGACCGCACCAAGGAACCCGGCAGCCTGGGTGAACCCCTGCTGCAGGATGTGGTGCAGGCCCTCTCCGACGCCGCAGTCAAGGGCACGCTGCCCTTCGCCATGCCCCTCATCGTGGGTGGCCGCTACGGTCTGGGTTCCAAGGAATTCACCCCCGCCATGGTGAAGGGTGTGTTCGACGAACTCAAGAAGGACGCCCCCATGACCGGCTTTGCCGTGGGTATTGAGGACGACGTGACCGGCCTCTCCATTGCCTACGACCCGAGCTTCACCACCGAGGCCGACACCGTGACCCGCTGCATGTTCTATGGTCTGGGCTCCGACGGCACCGTGGGTGCCAACAAGGACGCCATCAAGATTATCGGCAAGCACACCGACCTCTACGTGCAGGGCTACTTCGTGTACGACTCCAAGAAGTCCGGTTCCTCCACGGTATCCCACCTGCGTTTCGGCACCACACCGATTCACAGCACCTACCTCATCACCAGCGCCAACTTCATTGCGCTGCACCAGCCCAGCCTGCTCAACACCTTCGACTTCCTGAAGAACGCGGCCAACGGCGCCACCTTCCTCATCAACACCCCGGTGGCTGCTGACAAGGTGTGGGACAGCCTGCCCGCCCGCATGCAGCAGCAGATTCTGGACAAGGACATCAAGGTATACTGCATCGACGCCTTCAAGGTGGCCAAGGCTACCGGCATGGGCGGCCGCATCAACATGATCATGCAGACCTGCTTCTTCCACCTCTCCGGCGTGATTCCCTCCGATGAAGCCATCGGCTACATCAAGGAAGCCATCAAGAAGACCTACGGCAAGAAGGGTGACGAAGTGGTGGCCAAGAACATCCAGGCTGTGGATGCCTCCCTGGCCAACCTGTACGAGGTGACCGTAGGCAGCGCCATCACCGGCCACGAGCTGCCCTCCGCCCTGGCTCCCGGCGCTCCCGCCTTTGTGCGCGACGTGCTCGGCAAGATTGTCATCGGCGAAGGCGACAGCGTGAAGGTTTCTGAAATGCCCGTGGACGGCACCTTCCCCAGCGGCACCACGCAGTACGAGAAGCGCAACCTCGCCCTCGAAATCCCCGTGTGGACCCCGGAAAAGACCGAAACCAGCAAGGCCTGTATCCAGTGCGGCAAGTGCACCACCGTGTGCCCCCACGCTGCCCTGCGCGCCAAGATGGTGGACCCCGCCGACATGGAAGGCGCACCGGAAACCTTCAAGAGCGCCGATGCCAGCAAGATGCACAAGAACTGGCAGGGCAAGAAGTTCGTCATCCAGGTATCTGCCGCAGACTGCACAGGCTGCAC
>JAFNWZ010000229.1 GCA_017379255.1 Akkermansia sp.
GGCCCGTGCTGCGCCATGCCAGAATAACCAGCACGGTCAGGATGGGAACGAGCAGTAGAAACCATAGAACTTGCGGATGGAGGAAACTCATGGTGAGGAATTACGGGGCTGGCTTCGAGGTGGCGAAATGGAGCAGGATACCCAGCGAGAGGAAGAGCCCGGCCGCGGCGAGTGGCCAGGGGAAGAGTTCATCGAAACTGATGAGCGTGCGGCGCTTGGCTTCGGTTTTTTCCAGCTTGTCAATGTTTTCAAACGCTTTCTTGAGGCGGGCGCCGCTGCTGGCCCGGTAGAACTGTCCGCCCGTAATCCGGGCGATTTCCTTGAGCGTTTTTTCGTCAAAGGTATCAACATTGGCCGTATAGCGGGAAAGCCGCTCATCCTTGCCGATGGCGATGGTGAAAATCTTGATGCCGAGTTCGGCTGCTTGTTTTGCGGCATCAATGGGGGTGATGCTTCCGCGGTTGCTCATGCCGTCTGTCACCAGGATGATGACCTTGCTTTTGGTCTCCTTGCGTTCATCCAGCCGCAGCGCGGCTGAGGCGATGGCTGTGCCGATGGCGGTGCCATCCTCGGCAATGTAACCGGGACGGCGGTTATCGGACAGGTAGAACTCGCGGATGATGTAGCTGACGATGCCGTGGTCGAGCGTGAGCGGGCTGCAGAGTTTCGCCTTGCCGGCAAAGGCCACCAGCCCGATGCGGTCATTCGGGCGGCCTGCTATGAACTCGTTCATCACGTATTTGGCAGCCGTGAGTCGGTCGACTGCGGCGCGGCGGGTGCGTCCGCGTTCATCCTTGGCGGTAAAGAGCATGTCCTGGCTGGCCATGGAGCCGGAGAGGTCGCAGGCAATCATGATGTCAATACCGCTCACGCTTTCCTCCGTGTGCTGGTTTTTCCACTGCGGCCGCGCCAGGGCAATGATGAGTGCGGCAAGAGTGAGCGCCATGCAGATGGGGCCGATGCGCCCGGCCATGGTGGCTGGCCGCCGCAGACTGGCCGCGGCAAACCGGATGGTGGGGTGCGCCAGGCTGGCCGTGGTGCCGGGCCGCCTGCGCAGGAAGAGCAGCAGGAGGACGAGCGGCAGCGCCCAGAGCCAGGCAGGCTGGGCAAAGGTGAATTCCCGTGTGGCTTCCACAAGCGGTTCTGTGGTAGCGGGCATCATGCTGTAACCTCCTTCTTGTTTTTCTGCTCCTGCTGCTGGGCTGTGTCAATGCGGGCTACCAGTGTGCGCGCGGCTTCAATGAGCCCATGGGCGCGGGTGGCATTGTTTTCTGTATCCCCGGCGTATTTGAATTCGGCCAGGTGCTCCAGCAAATCCCGCGTTTCCAGCTGGCAGCTCAGCGGTACATTGCTCAGCGAATCCATGCGCTGTGAAAATTCCTCGTGCGTTTCATACAGGGCGGGATCCTGTGCCTGCCCGGCCAGGAAGGAGCGCAGTATCATGGAAAGCCGCAGTGCGCATTCGCGCATGGGAGGCAGCTGGGTATCCAGCTCTGCCAGGGCGGTCATGGCTTCCTGCAGCGGCGTGATGCCGATAGCGGCGGGTTTGCGGTTGCGGCGGTAGAGCCACCAGGCACACAGCGCGGCCAGAGGAATGACGACGGCACAGGCCCAGGCCAGCGGTATCCAGAATTCCTGAACCATGAACTGGTCTGCAGGAATGTCGTTTTCCAGCGTGGGAATATGTTGTAGAATTTCGTTGCCCATGGGGGGAGTTAATGTGCAAAGACGCGACTGCGGCGGTTGAAAAGTTTGCGCAGGGCGGGGATGAATTCCTGCGTGGTGAGTAAATCCAGCGAATCAATGCCCAGCTGGTTGAATACGCGTACCCATTCCACCCGGTGCGCCTGCATGGCGTGTGCATGAGCCTGGCGCAGCTGGCTGTTGCTCAAATCGCCTTCGAACAATTCTCCGGTTTCGGGGTCGCGGAAGCAGATGCGCCCGGCCGCCGGCAGTTCCATTTCTGCCGGGTCATTCACGCGCACGGGGATGAGCTCGTGCCGGAAATTGAGCTTGCCTA
>JAFNWZ010000230.1 GCA_017379255.1 Akkermansia sp.
GGAAGACCGTTCCACCTGCGTTCTCTTTGGAGATGGAGCAGGCGCGGCTATTCTGCGCACGGGAACGGGTATCGAGGGCGACAGCGCCGTTCTGGCTTCCGACATCGGCTCTGACGGCACGCTGACAGACCTGCTCATGGTGCCGGGCGGCGGCTCTGCCATTCCCACCACGGAGGAAAACATCCAGGAAAAGCTCTACACCCTTGCCATGCGCGGCAATGAGGTGTTCCGCTATGCTGTGGCGCACATGAAAGACAGCGCTCTTTCCCTTATCGAACGCACAGGCATCAAACCCGAGGATGTAGACATGGTGATTCCTCACCAGGCTAATCTGCGCATCATTAATGCCGTGGCGCAGCGTCTGGGAATCCCGACCGAGCGAGTCTTTGTCAACGTGCATAAATACGGCAACACCTCCGGTGCTGCGGTAGCTATCGCGCTGGATGAAGCGGTGAAATCCGGTCGCGCCAAGAAGGGGGATATTGTTCTTCTTGTCACCTTTGGTGCAGGCCTTACCTGGAGCTCCGCTGCTGTGCGCCTGTAAGCTGCTGCCTGTTTTCTGTTTACTGCCGCTCTGGTACAAAAGCCAGAGCGGCTTCTTTTTCGCCACGGGGGTTATTTTGCCATTATATTGCCGTTATTTTGCCATTGCTGACGATTAAATGTTGACTTTTCGACAATTAGAGCTTTAATAACTGCATGTACGCACCGTGTTTTATTGCCACGCCCCAGATATTCGCTGCCCTAAGCACAATCCTCAGCTCTCTGGGAAATGCAGGCGTGGCGACAAAATACGCAGAACCACTCAACATCGAATCGCTACAGCGCGCCCACGCAGAAATGGGAGGCAGCGGCGCATTCCGCAGCGCTCCTCCCTGCCCCCACTGGGTTCCGGTGCTGATTCAGGCCTTGCTGGAATGGCTGCACGAAAGCCCCACACACACCATCATACGAGCGGCATTGTTTCACTTTGAACTGGTGCAAATCCACCCCTTTGATGCCGGCAACGAAGAGCTGGCCGCATCATTGCACCGCTCATTGCTGGCCAGTTACCACGAATCGTTCCGCAAGGTGGAAGTCCCCGCCGTTCTGCCCGAGCAGGATGCAACCACATACGTGGAACATGCCCTGCACCGCATATATGAACAGCTCAAATCAGCCACCCGGCAAGCTGGAACCAGCATTTCGCAAACCCCGGCAGAGCGGGAGATTGTGAACTATTTACAGCAGAACCCGGGAAGCAAACGCCAGGATTTACTCCAGGCTCTGCCGCGATTATCTGCCCGTGTGCTGGACCGGCATCTGCAGCACCTCCGCGAAACCGGATGCATCGAATACCGGGGCTCGCGCAAAACCGGCGCGTATTATCCCTGCTCCTGAGCCGCTTTTTCCTTGACAGTATTCCTCCTATCAGGCAGACTATATGCCAGCAAAAGCCATTTTATTTTTACACCACAATGGAACCGTACAGCATGAAAAATCCGTTCCCTGCCACCGTGCTGGGAGTCCGTTCTGTCACCAAACCCGGCAGCGCCAAGGAAACCATCCACGTGGACTACTCTCTGGAGGGGTCAGGCCTGACTTACACCACGGGTGACGCCCTGGGTGTCATTCCCTGCAACGACCCTGCTCTGGTTGATGCGCTCATCGCCGCTCTCGGCCTTGATCCTGCTGCAGAAGTTCCTACCCCCAGCGGTGAGACAGCTCCGCTGCGCGAGGCCCTCATCACCTCCTACGATATCACGAATCTCAAGAAAGGCGTGCTGACCAAGTGGAACGCTGTGGCCAACAGCGAGAAGCTGGCCGGCATTCTGGCAGATAAGGATGCCCTCAAGGATTTCTGCTGGGGGCGCGATATGCTTGACCTCGCCACCTGTGAGTGCTGCAAGGCCTCCTTCCCTGATGCTGCCGCCTTCGTGGCCATTCTGGGCAAAATTTCCCCGCGTCTGTATTCCATTGCCTCCAGCCCGGATGCTGTGCCCGGTCAGGTTTCTCTGTGCGTGGGCGCTGTGCGTTACACCACCAATGACCGCAAGCGCGGCGGCGTGTGCTCCACTTTCATGGCAGACCGCATTAGCGCGGGAGATAAGGTGAAGGTGTTTGTTCACTGCAACAAGAACTTCCGGTTGCCGGACGATGGCAATACCCCCATCATCATGGTAGGCCCCGGCACAGGTATTGCTCCGTTCCGCGCCTTCTGGCAGCAGCGCGTGGCCGATAATGCCTCCGGCCCCATGTGGCTTTTCTTCGGCAACCCCTACCAGGCCACCGATAACTGCTACGAAGATGAAACAGCCCCGCTGGTGGA
>JAFNWZ010000231.1 GCA_017379255.1 Akkermansia sp.
GATGCAGGAAGAAGGCAAGGTGATTGAGCCGCTGGCTTTCCTGTTCAAGGATGAAGTGCGCGAACTGGGTGCCTCCATGGGCATCTCGCACGACATCCTGTGGCGCCACCCCTTCCCCGGCCCGGGTCTGGCCGTGCGCTGCCCCGGCGAGGTGACCAAGGACCGCCTCGACATCATCCGCGAGTGCGATGCCATCTTCATTGGCACGCTGCGTAAATGGGACTGGTACGACAAGTGCTGGCAGGCCTACGCCGGCCTCATTCCCGTGAAGACCGTGGGTGTGAAGGGCGACGAGCGCTCCTACGAGTTCGCCACCAACCTGCGCGCCATCGTTTCCGAGGACGCCATGACTGCCGACTGGGTGCAGCTACCCTACGACCTGCTGCGCGAGGCTTCCAACCGCATCCTGAACGAGGTATCCGGCATCAACCGCGTGCTCTTCGACGTGAGCACCAAGCCGCCGGCATCCATCGAGTGGGAATAAAGCATCTCGCAGGAGATTTTTCCGGCAGGCGCGGCATTCCGCGCCTGCCTTTTTTTCCACACGTGTCCCAAAGATATGGGGCACGAGGATTTACGATTTTGGATTTACGATTTACGAATCGAAAGTTAGCGGCTTACGCCGATAGAGCCGCGAATGAATGCTTACTGCCGATGGTGAGGCGGGTGATACCCCACTACGTTTTTTTCACACAGAACACTATGTCTTTATGTCGTTTAGGGCTATTTTTCCATAATCTTTGGGACACATGTGCTTTTTTTCTGCAGCAGCGGAAAGCCGGCTTGACCGCCGGGGGCTGCCTGTGGTATACTGAAAGGCTGACAAGAAGAAGGGGACAGACGATACCATGTTCATCAACCGCGAAATATCCTGGCTGGAATTCAACCAGCGCGTGCTCGACCAGGCCCAGCGCCCGGAACTGCCGCTGCTGGAGCGCATCAAGTTCCTTTCCATCAGCGCGAGCAACCTGGATGAGTTTTTCCAGGTACGCGTGGGTGGGCTCATGCTGCTGCGCCAGACCGGCAAGTTCAAACCGGATATCACCGGCCTTTCGCCCAGCGAGCAGCTGGAGCGCATCCGCGAGCGCGCCGGGGCCATGGTGAACGAGCAGTATAAACTGCTGCAGACCGTGCTGATGCCGCTCATGGAAGAAGCCGGGCTGAGCCCGCTGGAGCTGGAGACACTCACCGAAGCCCAGCTCGCCGGGCTGGAGGATTTCTTCAACAACAGCATTGCCCCGGTGCTCACCCCGCTGGCCATGGAGGTGGAGCAGCCGCCCATGCTGCCCAATCTGAGCCTGATTCTGGGGGTGGAACTGCAGGCGGAAGACGCACCGGAATCCCGGTTCGTGGCCATTACCCTGCCGGATGTCCTGCCCCGCCGCCTGCAATCTGCCATCCTGGGGCGCCGGGGATACGTGATGCTGGAGGATGTGGTCAGCGCGTTCTGCCCCCTGCTCTTCCCGGGTGAAAAAGTGCTGAGCACCACCCCGTTCCGAGTGACGCGCAATGGCGACATTGCCGTGGCGGAGGAAGAAGGTGGCGACTTTGCCCGGGAGATGGAGAGCGTGCTCGTGGCGCGCAAGTTCTCCGACTGCGTGCGTCTGGAACTGCCCACCGGCACCCCGGATGCCATCGTGCAACGCATTGCCGCCATCACCGGGGCAGATGCAGGCTCCACCTACCTGGTGCCCGGCCTGCTGCGCCTGGTGGATTTCGGGCAGATGGCGTTTGAACCAGGCAACGACCAGCACAAGGTGCAGGCCTGGACTCCCTGCTGGCCGGCCGGGGTGGATGCCTCGCTCACCATGTTTGAAAACATCGCCCAGGGAGACCTCCTCATCCACAACCCCTACGAAAGCTATGAACCCGTGGTGAAACTGATAGAGGAAGCCGCCGCAGACCCGGATGTCTTCGCCATCAAGCAGGTACTCTACCGCACCGCAGAGAATTCACGCTTCATTGCCGCCCTCTGCCGCGCGGCCGAAACCGGCAAGCAGGTCACCGCGCTGGTGGAACTCAAAGCCCGCTTCGATGAACGGCACAACCTGGCCCAGGCAGAAAAGCTGCAACGCTCAGGCGTGCAGGTGGTATACGGCGTCAAGGGCTTCAAGACGCACGCCAAGATTCTGCTCATCGTGCGCCGGGAAAACGGCAGTCTGCGCCGCTACTGCCACATCGGCACCGGCAATTACAACGAAAAGACCGCCCGCATCTACAGCGATATCTCTCTGCTCACCTGTAACGAGCACCTGGGGGCAGATGCCTCCCAGTTCTTCAATTCCGTCACCGGGCTGACGCGCCTCATGCGCTTCCGCCGCATGTACCCGGCCCCTGCCACCATGAAGAGCCGCCTGCTGGAGCTCATCGAAGCAGAGACCCGCCGCGCCGAGCAGGGCGAGCGCGCCCTCATCCGCGCCAAGATGAACTCCCTCAACGATGTGGAAATGATGGAGGCACTGGAACGCGCCGCCGAGGCCGGGGTGCGCATCCAGCTGAATGTGCGCGGCATCTGCTGCTGGGCTCCTACCAGCGAAAAGGCCCGTGCCTGCACCCGCATCACCAGCATCGTGGACCGCTACCTGGAGCACGCGCGCATCTTCAGCTTCGCCAACGGCGGCTCCCCGCTCGTCTTTATCGCCAGTGCAGACTGGATGCGCCGCAACCTGGACCGCCGCGTGGAGCTCATGGTCCCCATCGAAGACCGGGCCCTGGCCACC
>JAFNWZ010000232.1 GCA_017379255.1 Akkermansia sp.
CAGCCAGTACTTGGTGTCGCTCGTATCAGTACCACCAACGCCTGTGAGAGAGCAGTTCATGGTAAGGGTGAAAGAATCGCCCATGCCAACGCCGGGATTGGCGCCTTCAAGAGCAACCTTCTTGTCACCGTTGGCGGTCAGAGCGCCCACGTTGGAGGTGAAATCCTGAGAACCCCATTTTGTAGCAGGAGCGTAACTCTCGGGGCAGGCGGCACCCTTGGTGATAGCGTAGGAACCACCGGTGAAGTCGAGAGACCACACGAGGTTTTCTTCGTTAGCGGCGCTAGCCACGCCAGCCAGAGCCATAAGGGCAATGATTGTCTTCTTCATGTTTTGTATAGATGTATTAGGTTTAAGTTATACAGCTGCGGGGTGACTTCCTCGCGCGGTGGAATGGTTCACGCCGACGCTGCACGGGCAGTCTATCGCATTTTCTATGCGATAGCAAGAATTTTTTTAAATAAATATAATTATCTGCAAAAAACGGGTTTTCATAAAAGATGAAGGAGCATGGTTAACTTTTGAAACATCCATGGAAGGGGGGCAACAATTGCTGCAAACAGCTCAATTTGAATAAGATGCCTTCTCGTGCCCCTGCCTGTAAGTGTCTATCGCATAGAAAATGCTGTATTCTGGTGCCGTTGGCTTGTAATTCGTAAGCATATAGGCCGGGTGAGGGCAGGCGCGGTATATGGGGAGATGTGCCATATTCCTTTTTTACCGGCGGATAATCCACTTTTGTATGAATGCCAGAGCTATGGCGTTCTGTGGCTTATGTTGGGGTTTCTGTTTGCCACCGTGCGTGCATGCGGGGGTAGTCCGCCTCTTTTTTATTTACAGCATGAAATAAAATGCTATAATGGAGCGTATCCATGATTATGATGAAAGCTAAATATATGCTGCCAATGCTGGCGTTGAGTGTGTCCAGCGCCTATGCCGGCGAGCGGGAAACTTTTGATTTCGGTTGGAAATTCAAGTATTATGGTTCCGGAGATCCTGCAGAGGCAGGGGTTCCTGTGTACGCCGATTCTCACCAGGGGACACATTCCGCTGCGTATGCGGTGGATGGTGATCTGATGACCCGCTGGTGTGCCAAGGATCAGTACGAGGGACATTACCTCGTTATCCGTCCTGGATTTGATGACCCTGTCAAGATGGCTGTTATCTACTGGGAGCAGCGGAATAATCTGACTGCCACCGTGGTGATAGATCATGGCGATTCCGAGACCCGCCGTACGTTTAAGGTCGGGCATCAGGCTGCTTCGTTCATCGATGTAGGAGGGAAACCCGTCAGATCCATCAAGATTCTTGCAACGGATACAAATATAACCAAATGGGCCAGCATCCGTGAGGTCATGTTCACCGGAGTGAATGACCAGCCTCTGACGGTGAAACGCGGCCTGCCTGCTACGGCCTATGCTGCGGTCGGACTTGATGAATCCGGTTTCAAAGATGTGCAGCTGCCGCACGACTGGGCTATCGAGAGCCCCTTCCTCATGGATGAACCGAATGAAACAGGTAAGCTGCCGTGGAATGGCTGGGGCTGGTACCGCAAACACTTTGCCGTTCCGGCTGATTTCAGTGCCGAAAAAGACCGTTATTACCTGGATTTCGATGGCGTGATGGCGAATCCGCAGGTATATGTGAACGGAAAGAAAGCTGGTGAATGGGCATACGGTTACAATTCTTTCCGGGTCGATATCACGCCGTATCTGGAGGCCGGTAAGGAAAACCTGGTAGCTGTGATGGCGAGCAACCTGCCGCTTTCCACCCGCTGGTATCCGGGTGCGGGTATCTACCGCCATGTGTGGCTCGAAAAGACCAGTCCGGTGCATCTGGCCCAGTGGCCCACTTTCATCACGACTCCTGAAATCAAAAAGGATTATGCGTTGGTGAAGGTTCAGACTACAGTAGAAAATACAAGCAGTGAGATGGCTGAAATCACAGTGCAGCAGTCGGTGGACGGCGTGCAGGCCCAGCCCTCTACCATTACGCTTGAACCCGGTACCAATGGTACTGTGGAGCAGGAGCTCCGCTTGTACAACCCTGAGCTGTGGAGCATGGAAAAACCGCACCTGTATGCCATGCAGACCAGCATTCTGGTAAATGGCAAGGTGGTGGACAGCAAGGAAAGCTCCTTTGGTGTGCGCACGGCAGAGTGGCGCAAGGATGGTTTCTACCTGAATGGTGAGAGGGTGAAGCTCAAGGGGGTATGCGAGCACCATGACCTGGGCGCTCTCGGCTCTGCATTCCACGCGCGTGGTTATGAGCGCAAGATTGAAATTCTGAAGGAAATGGGCTGCAACTCCATTCGCATGACCCACAATCCGCCTGCTCCTGAAGTGCTGGAGCTTTGTGATAAGCATGGTATTCTGGTTATCGATGAGCTTTTCGATATCTGGAAGAATCAGAAGTACGACAAAGTGAATGGTTATCATCTCTACTGGCCGCAATGGTGGCAGAAGGATGTGCGCAACTTCATGTTGCGCGACCGCAACCACCCCTGCATTATTGCCTGGAGTGGTGGCAACGAAGTGCCGGAGCAGGGGCACAATGACCAGGCAAAGCACCAGCGCAACCTGGAGACCGCCATTGCCCTGCGTGATGAGGTGCGCAAATACGATACAACGCGCCCCTATACTGTGGGCTGCAATGACATGCGCGCCTATAAGAATGGCTTCTCTGAAACCATGGATGTGTATGGCTTCAATTACAAGCCGCATCTTTATGGTGATTTCCGCAAGAAGCACCCGGAGCAGCCTTACTACGGCTCCGAGACATGCAGTTGCGTGTCAACGCGTGATACCTACTTCTTCCCGATGAAGTGGGATGTGGGGAGTGGTGCCCGCTATTTCCAGGTGAGCAGCTATGCGCTTTCCTCCACTGGCTGGGGCTCCTGCCCGGATATTGAGATGCACTCCCACACCAAGGCTCCTGATCTCGCAGGTGAATACGTGTGGACTGGGTTTGACTACATCGGTGAACCCACTCCGTACAACCAGGATGCCTCCAATATCGGTAACTTCATCGGCGCCAGCGAGGCAGAGAAGAAAGCCGCCATGGCCCAGCTTAAGGCCATGGGCAACAAGGCCCCCAGCCGCAGCTCCTACTTCGGTCTGATTGACCTGGCCGGCTTCCCGAAGGATATTTACTACCTCTACCAGAGCCAGTGGAATCCGGAGAAGCAGATGGCCCATATCCTGCCGCACTGGAACTGGGCGGGCCGCGAGGGGCAGAAGACCCCGGTGATGGTGTTCTCCAGTGGTGATGAGGCTGAGCTCTTCGTAAATGGCAAGAGCCAGGGCGTGCGCCGCCGCGGTGAGGGCCCCACCTTCACCCAGAAGGATAAGAGCCTGGTGGTCTGCAAGAACCAGTTCCGCTTCACCTGGGAGGACGTGGTGTACGAGCCCGGCACGGTGGAAGTGGTGGTGAAGAAGAACGGCCAGCCCTGGGCTACCGCCAAGCGCGTAACCACCGGCGAATCTGCCGCCGTCACCGCCAAGGTGGACCGCAGCACCATTCTGGGCGATGCACGTGACATTGCCCACGTGGAGCTGGCTCTTACCGATGCCCAGGGCAATGTGGTGCCCACAGACAGCCGCAAGGTGAGCTTCAGCATTGAAGGCCCCGCTGTGCTGGCCGGTTTCTGCAATGGTAACCCCATTGACCACACCAGTCTCCAGGAGCCGAATCAGAAGTTCTTCAACGGCCGCATCCTGGCTGTGGTGCGCGGCAAGCGCGGCAAGCGCGGCGAAAGCGGCACCGCCACCGTCACCGTGAAGGCCGAGGGCCTCCCGGAAATCAAGGTGCCGGTGCAGGTTTCTCCCGCTTCTCCGGAACAGCTTAAGAACTAATCTGTCCAACAGTAGTCAAAAGGCCGGCTCGTTTAACGAACCGGCCTTTTTGTGCATTGCAAGCCGAAGCACAGCCCGCAGAGGGCCAGCAGGGTGTAGAGGGTAGCGAGCCACAAGTCCGGCTGGGGGAGACTGAGGCTCAACCCCGCTGCCCAGGCCAGCAGGCCGCCGCCGATGAATCCGACTCCCTGCGCCAGCCCGGAAAGGGCAATGGTGCCGGCTTCGTCCGGTTCGGTGGTGGCTATGAGGGTCATGCCGAGTGCGAAGATGCTGCCCATGCCGAACCCCAGCAGCGGGGCAAAGAGCACCCACAGGGTAAGCGGTGCAATCAGTAGCCCCCAGCATGCTGCGATGGCTGCCAGGGTGGCAAGCGTCATGAGCCTGCCCATGCCACCCAGCCAGCGGGTGAGTGCACTGGCAGCCAGGGCAAACGGAATCTGGCAGATGGTGGCGAGCGCCAGCACGCCCCCTGCTTCATCTGCCGCTAATCCCCGGCGGCGCAGCAGGGCCGCCAGCCACACGATGAGCAGCCAGGCGCTGGCTACGCGGAAGAGGTAGTAGAACGAAACCATGATGGCCGCGCGTTTGCGCAGCAGTGGCAGAATCGGGGCTTTCAGGGTGTGCTGCTGGGTGTGGGGATTCCGGCTTTGCAGCGCAAGCCCGCTCCACAGCGCAGCGGCGACCAGCAGGGGCAGCCCCCAGAAGAGGAGTCCCAGCTGCCAGCCGCCCAGCCAGTGAGCCACTGGATTTGCTGCGCCGGAGCCTATGGCGGTGCCCAGGCTCACGCAGGCGGTGTAGGCACTCATGAGGGTGGGCAGGTGCGCTTTTTCTACCTGCCTGACCACGCCCAGGATAACAGACCCGGCGATTCCCAGCCCCAGGCCGATGATGATGGTGCCGCCGAAGAGCCCGGGGATGCCGCCGTAGCTGCGCCAGACGACGCCTGCCACCGCTGCCAGCATGGCGTAGATGATGAGATTCCCCGGTCTTACCCATGCCACCAGGCGCGCCCCGAGCGGCGCTGCTATGCCCAGCGCCATGACCGGCAGCAGCCCGAACAGCCCGCTGCTGCTGATTCCCAGCCCCAGGTCGCGCATGAGCGATACCAGCAGCGGGTCTGCAGCAGAGAATGACATGCGCAAGTTCAGGCTTACCAGCAGAAAGATGATGATGAAGTGTGTGCTGGCGTTCATGTGGGGCTTCTGTTTCACGGTAGTTGCCAGTATATCGACTTCGCCGGAAGAATAAAATCTATATTCCTATCAACTTTGTGCGAATATGTCGTAATTCCTTACGCGTGCGGAAAATATAAGCTGGAAATGCGGTTTGAATTGTGGTATGGTCGGCGCGCTATGTTATCAGATCGTACCAAGTCAGGTATCCAGCGTGCGCCGCATCGCAGCCTGATGCGCGCCACGGGCATGACGGATGAGGACATCAAGAAGCCGTTCATTGCCATTTGTAACTCTTTCAACGAGGTGATTCCCGGTCACGTGCACCTCAACAAGGTGGCCGAGCTTATCAAGGATGAGGTGCGCAAGGCAGGCGGCACGCCCATTGAGTTCAACCTCATCGGCGTGTGCGATGGTATTGCCATGGCCCACCATGGCATGAAGTTCTCCCTGGCCAGCCGTGAGCTGATTGCTGACAGCGTGGAGACCATGCTTTCTGCCCATGCTTTTGACGCCTGCATCTGCATCCCGAACTGCGACAAGATTGTGCCCGGCATGGTGATGGGGGCACTGCGTTGCAATATCCCGACGATTTTCTGCAGTGGTGGCCCCATGGCAGTGGGCAAGGGCCGCAATGGCGAAGACCTGGACCTGAACAGCGTGTTCGAGGCCGTGGCTGCCTGCACCGCCGGCAAGATTACCGAAGATGAACTGCACTATGTGGAGTGCCACGCCTGCCCGAGCGCCGGCTCCTGCAGCGGCATGTTCACGGCCAATTCCATGAACTGCCTGTGTGAGGTGCTGGGCCTTGCGCTGCCGGGTAACGGTACGCTGCTGGCGCTTTCTGAGGAGCGCAAGGAATTCTGGCGCGCCGCAGCCCGCCGCGCTGTGGAGATGGCCAGGCAGGGTGGCCCGCTGCCCCGCGACCTCATCACCGAAGCCGCTATCGATAACGTGTTCACCTGCGATATGGCCATGGGCGGTTCTTCCAACACCGTGCTGCACACGCTGGCCTTTGCCGCTGAAGCCGGGTTTGAATATGACCTGAAGCGTATCGACGAGATTTCCAAGCGCACCCCGAATATCTGTAAGGTGGCCCCCAGCTCCCGCTACCACATGCACGATGTGCTGCGCGCCGGCGGTATCATGACCATTCTGGCCGAAATCAACAAGATTCCCGGTGCTCTCAACACCAGCGTGCCCACCGTGAGTGGCAAGACCCTCGGCGAGCAGATTGAAGGTCTTTCCACCCAGGACCCGGCCGTTATCCGCACGCTGGATAACGCCTACTCCAAGGATGGCGGACTGGCCGTGCTCTTTGGCAATCTGGCAGAGCAGGGCGCTATTGTGAAGAAGGCTGGTGTGCTGCCGGAAATGATGGTGCACCGCGGCCCGGCTGTGATTTTCGAAAGCCAGGAAGACGCCTGTGCCGGTATTCTGGCAGACAAAGTGAAGCCTGGTGATGTGGTGGTCATCCGCAACGAAGGGCCGAAGGGCGGCCCCGGTATGCAGGAAATGCTTGCCCCCACCAGTTACATCATGGGCAAGGGGCTGGGCAACAGCGTGGCCCTTATCACCGATGGCCGATTCTCCGGCGCCACGCACGGCGCCTGCATCGGCCACGTTTCTCCGGAAGCCGCAGAAGGCGGCCTTAACGGCCTGCTGAAGGATGGCGATATCATCAGCATCGATATTCCCGCCCGCAGCATGAATGTGGAGCTGAGCGATGAGGAAATCGCCGCCCGCCGCGCGGTGTGGCAGCCCACCATGCAGGAAATTCCCAGCAAGTGGCTCAAGCGTTACCGCAAGCTGGCCACCAATGCCAGCAAGGGCGCGGTGCTTGCCTGATTATACCAGAAAACTGAATTATGAGTGATACCAAACAAAACTTCATCGTCAAGTACTTCTCCGAATTCGGAGTGCTCCGCGAGTGTGGTAAGAACTTCTGGCTCACGAACTTCATCCAGTTCTTTGACGGCCTGTCGTACTTCACGCTCATCATCGTGTTCTCCCTCTTCCTGAACAAGTACTGCGGGTTCCGCGATGCGGACGCCCCGTACTGGGTGGGCATGTACACGCTCTTCGTTTCCCTGTTCGTGTTTGCAGTGGGTACGATTTGCGACATCATCGGCCTGCGCCGCACCTACCTGATAGGCTTCATCCTGCTGATTGGTGGCCGACTGGTGCTTGGCATGGGCGCTGATTTCGGCACGGAAGTGCTGCAGCTCAGCCAGGATAATTCGCGCTATTTTGTGATGGCCGGTATTGGTCTGATGTCTTTCGGCACAGCATTCATGAGCCCCTGCATCACGACCTCTATCCGCCGCTTCACCACGCTGCGTGCCCGCCCCACCGGGTTCAACTTCTACTACCTGTTTATGAACGTGGGTGCCCTGCTGGCCGGCTTCGCCATTGTGGACCCGCTGCTTAAATGGCAGGGTGATATTGACGGCCTGCTGTGGGTTATCAACTTTGGTACGGCCTGCAACTGCATCGCCTTCATCTTCACCCGCTTCATTGATGAGGATTTCTTTGCCGTGCCGGAGGAGCGTATCGTGAAGACGGAGAAGTCTGCCCAGCGTCCGCTGCAGCTGATTGCCCAGGTGGCCCGCGAGCGCGCTTTCCAGAAGCTCATCGTGTTCCTGGTGCTCACGCTTGGCGTGCGCCTGGTGTTCACGCTGCAGTTCCTGGTGATGCCGCAGTACTACCTGCGCACCATCGGCGATGACTTCAAACTGGGTTTCATGAACTCGCTGAATCCCTTTGTGATTATTTCGGGCCTCATTCTCATCATCCCGATTCTCAACAAGTTCTCCACGGTGAAGCTCATGATTACCGGTATGAGCATTTCGGCCTGTTCCCTGCTGCTCATGGCTGTGCCGCCGCAGACCTACTTCATCATCCCCGGTATCGAGACCATCGGCCAGGCTTATTTCGTGGCCATTTTCCTGCAGATTCTCATCTTTGCCTTTGGTGAGCTGCTGTTCAGCCCGCGTTTCTCTGAATACGTGGCCCGCGTAGCCCCCAAGGACAAAGTGGCATCCTACATGTCGCTTTCCGCTCCGCCCATGTTCATTGCCAAGCCGATTAACGGTGTGGTGGGTGGTCTGCTGGTTTCCTACCTGTGCTTCGATGGCATTGCCGCCAAGATGGATACCGGCCACATCGGCTTCTGGGATTCCCCCGAGTTCATGTGGACTATCTACCTCATCATGGCCCTTATCTCCCCGCTGGCCATCATTCTGACCAAGGACAGCTTCGTTTCGGATAACCCCGAGGAAACCACCGCCAAGGAAGACACCGCAGAGGATGTCGAAAAGGACGAGGAAGAGAACACCGTAACCGCTAACGCCTGATTTTACACACCATGTCTGATACACAACATAAGACCGAATGGCTTCCCATCATCAAGGATATGTGCATCCTGGTGTGCATCATGGGGGCTTTGGGCTACGCCTGCAACCTGGCCATGAAGCCCTTTGAATCCGTGCAGGTCACGGACTCGCTCGTCTCCCTCATCCGCAAGGGCGGCGTGCAGGATGGCAAGGACGACATTTTCCTGAAGGAATTTGCCGAAGGTACAAAAGCCCATGCTGATTTCGTGAACACGCCGGACAGCACCGGCCGCACCCCTCTCATGTGGGCTGTGTACACGAACTTCAACAACCCGCAGCTCTCCCTCTCCAAGGATGCCGACCGCGCTTACTATGTGCAGGCGCTCCTCAATGCTCCCGGTGTGAACATTCACGCCAAGGACCAGGATGGCTTCACGGCTCTCCACTGGGCTGCCTGGAGCGGCATGCCGCACTCTGTGGCTCTGCTGGCCAAGGCTGGCCTGGATATCAACGAGAAGGAAGCCAACGGTTACACGCCGCTGATGCTGGCTGCCATGCGCGGCGATGATGCCGTGGTGAAGGTTCTGCTCCAGCTGGGGGCTGATACCGCAGCTGTGAATGCTGATGGCAAGACCGCGGCTCAGCTGGCTGAGGAGAAGGGTGCTGCATACGACAAGCGCCAGTCCAAGGTATACAGCCTCATCTATTCAGAGGAGCGCTCCAAGGCCTACCATGCCACCCAGAGCCTGCTGAAGGCTGGTGTTCCCGCTGCTTCCATTGACCAGGTGCTGG
>JAFNWZ010000233.1 GCA_017379255.1 Akkermansia sp.
CGTATCTGCCTGACGAGCGCGTTCACTTTGTTACCCACGACATAACGCCCCATATTCTGACCAAAATCAGCGTATGTTTGAAAGGTCGCATCCGTGTGCATGCAAATGGCGTTTGCTGTACCTGCTGTACCACCGATAAAACTGGTCAACAACAGGGACTTAAGGAGAGGAAGAGGGAGATGAAGTTTCATGGGCAATAACTATTGTCGTACATACTATCACCCCGGATACTTCATGTACAGCAAAAAATTATAAACTGAACATATTTAAGGGCTGTTACACCCGCCATAGAGAATGAAGGAAACATGGACCAGAATCTCACAAAAAACACGCAGGATACCACATACGTTGGAGTCGGTCTCTCGAATCGCAACCTGGATTTACCGAAAAAACTCTGGGATGCACATGCAGGTCTCCTCCATCATTCTATGCGGCTTTGAACAGCCGGCCCAGGCGGTTCTGCACGAATCAGGCGCCGTTGGCGCGTCTGAAAAATCCGGGCATAATTTTTCTTTTGCCTTGCATCAGGGTGGCCTTATGGATAAAATTACTTTGTAAACAGTAGGAATGCGCCTGCTGTATACCCCCCTTATATTCACGCTTATGAAGACACTCATCACAAATGCCCACATTATCTCCCCCGGCATTGACCTGCCCGGTGGTTCTGTTCTGGTAGAAGGCAGCAAGATTATTGCTGTGCTGCAGCCCGGCGAAACAGCAGAGGCTGACAAGACCATCGATGCCGGTGGCAACATGCTCCTGCCCGGCTTCATTGACATCCACTCCCACGGCGCCGGTGGCTGTGATACCTGCGACTGCACGGTGGAAAGCATCCGCACCATTGCAGACTGCAAGATGAAGGAAGGTGTGACCACCTGGCTGCCGACCACACTGACCCTGGGCACCAAGACCCTGGCCGATGTCTGCACGGTGGTGAAGGAATATGCCGCCAGCCCGAATGGCGCCAAAACCCCCGGTGTGCACCTGGAAGGGCCCTACATCAACCCGAAGCAGTGCGGCGCCCAGAACCCCGCTTTCGTGCGCCCGGCCGATTATGAGGAAGTGGCCATGCTGAACGACATTTACCCGGTGCTCCTCATCTCCATGGCTCCGGAAATGCCCGGCTCCATTGACTTCATCAACAAGGCCACGGCCGCCGGCATCACCTGCTCTGCGGGCCACTCCGCCGCCAGCTATGCCGACTTCAAGAAAGCCAAGGCAGCCGGCCTGAAGCACCTCACCCACTTCTGCAACCAGATGAGCCCCCAGCACCACCGCGAAATCGGCCTCGTGGGTTCCGGCATGCTGGATAAGGATATCAAGATTGAAATCATCTGCGACAAGATCCACCTCTGCGAGGATATGCTCAAGCTCACCTTCACGAACAAGAGCATTGACCAGATGATTATGATTACCGACTCCCTGGCCTGCTCGTGGATGCCCGATGGCCCCGGCCAGCTGGGCGGCCTGCCCATCATCGTGAAGGGCGGTGTAGCCCGCCTGGAAAGCGGCAACCTGGCCGGCTCCACCCTGCGTTATGCCAAGGGCCTCAAGAATGTGCAGGAACTCACCGGCCAACCCCTCAGTGAGCTGGTGAAGGCCACCTCCTGGAACCAGGCCCAGAGCCTCGGCCTGTTCGACCTGGGCAAGATTGCCCCCGGCTACACCGCCGATATGGTGGTGCTGAACGCCGGGTTCGACACCGTCATGACCATCATCGACGGCGAGCTCCGCTACCAGGCCTGAGCCCGGACCTGCTGAAAAATCCCCGGCGCGGGGTGCTGCCACGCTCCCCGCGCCTGTTACCCCAGCCGACAATTTCTTCTCCCCCTCCCCCCCCATTGCCGCCCATGCTTATTTCACCCCTTGCCCGCAGAATCTGCATCCAGAAGGGCATAGACCCAGCCATTCTCCGCGGTAGTGGCCCGCGCGGCCGTATCATGGCGGCAGATGTCATCTCCCCCGATGCCGTAACCCGGCAGCATGGCGGCACCGTGGTGCGCGATTTCACCATGGAGCCCACCCGCCCGGCAAAGGATGGCTACTATGTGTACGATAACGCGGTGAATGTGGGGGCGTTGGCGCGGGTGAGCCTGCCCATTGCAGTGCAGTGCGAAAAGCTGCTGGAGCGCCGCTATTCGCTTTTTGATTTCATTGTGCGCGCCGTAGTGAAGGCCTGCATGTCGCAGCCCTCGTGGGTGCAGGAGGGAAGCGCGGTGAACCTGTTACTCTTTGCAGATGCCGGTGAGCGCGTGGTAGCGCTGGAAAATGTGGCCGGCAAGAGCATCTACCGCCTTAACCGCGAGACCGCCCGGGCAGGCCGGCCGCCAAAGGGCTTTTACCCGCATATCACCGTGTGCGATACCGATATCTCCCGCCGCCAGGTGGCCGATTTCCTGGGCTGCGAGGTGCGCCCCCTCTTTGGCTTTGCCACGCGTGGTGAGCTGCCCAAGACCGAAATCCGCGTAGGGGCAGAAAAGCAGTGGAATGAGGAGCTGCCGTATACCTTCTACGTTTCCACCGCCATTCCGGCCATGGAAGCCAACCGCATGGCTGCCCGCCTGGGAGACCTGCTCTATAATCCGGTGAACCTGCTCATGCAACGCTGACCGGCCTCATGCCTGCTGCGCTTTCTGCAACGCCTCGTTGAACTCTGGCGTCACAAAATAAATACCGCGGCTGATGCGCTCGTGGCGGTGGGGTCCGTCCTCCCACTCCTCAAACACATAGGAAGTGAGACCACCGCCGTGGTTGATGCGGCGGGCTCCAGCCACCATCTCCAGCGGCCACTGGCGCACACGGCTGGTAAAGACACGAGCCTTGATGACCCGGCGGGTGGTGATGATGTAGCGCGTGTGGCGTAGCATGTATGCCCGCAGCGGCGGCACCGTGAGCAGCAGCACTGCCAGCAGCCACACCACTTCCTTGGGGAAGGCTACCGTCAGAAACTTAGCCCACTCCGGCAGCGGAATACCGGGCGCACCGAAATGAAACCAGGTGGCCAGGCCGAACAGCAGCAGCCCGGGCAGCACACGGGTAAGGAACAAGCCACGCACAAAGACGAGTCGCGGGCTGCCTGCCCACACGATTTCCTCCCCTTCCTGCTTATTCTGCTCTACCCACTGGCGTAATGCGGCTTTATCCATGGCATGAATTTAACACAGCCGCCGCACAAAACAAGAACTTTCTGCTCCTTTCCCGGCAATAACATCATCTTTCTGCCCAGATTTTCCTGCCAGCGCACGGGGAAAAGGTTGCCAAGCGGTGTATTATCTGATAAACTTCGCGCTGCAAGGGGTTTTATTTTATTACCCTGAATCTCTATCAACTCTCATGGGCCTTCCATTCTTCAGCAAACTGCGTCAGAGAAAAGCGTACATGCAAATCGTTCAGGACGAATTGCAGAAAGTGCGCGATACCATTGATGCGCAAACCGGGCATTTCTCACCGCACATGCGCGACTACATGCGCCAGGTCTGCAAGGGCAAGGGCAAGATGATCCGCCCCGGCCTGGTGCTGCTCACCGCAGCAGCCACCGGCGGCATCAAACCGGAACACACCACCTTTGCCGCCATGCTGGAGATGCTGCACATGGCCTCCCTGGTGCATGATGATGTGCTGGATAAGGCAGAAACCCGCCGCGACCAGCCCACGCCGAATGCCCTCTGGGGCAATGAACTGGCCGTGCTGCTGGGGGATTCCATGCTGGCCCAGGCCATGGTGATGGGAGCGGAAATAGGTGATTCACGCTTCATCCGCCGCATGGCTGTCGGCGTGCGCGACCTCTGCGAGGGCGAGGTGGAGCAGTCCACCCGCCTGTGGGATATCGACATGAGCCGCGCGGATTACTACGAGCTTATCCGCAAGAAGACGGCCACCCTCTTTGCCATGGCCATGGCGGGAGCTGCATTCCTCCAGGGGCTGGATGATGAAATGATTGAGCAGCTCAACCGCATGGGTACCCTGCTGGGTATCTCCTACCAAATTTACGATGACTGCCTCGACCTGACCGGCAGCGATGACACCGCCGGCAAGACCCTGGGCACAGATAACGAGAAGGGCAAGCTGACCCTGCCTGTATTCTTCCTCATGGAATCCACCAGCGATGATGTGGCCGCCTACACCCGCAGCTGCGTGGAGAAGCACGA
Source organism: Akkermansia sp. (assembly GCA_017379255.1). Classification (GTDB taxonomy): domain Bacteria; phylum Verrucomicrobiota; class Verrucomicrobiia; order Verrucomicrobiales; family Akkermansiaceae; genus Akkermansia. Next base: position 4,149 of record JAFNWZ010000233.1, read on the forward strand.
GGAGATTGACTACTCCCGCCTGCGCGATACAGAGGCCTTTGCCGAGGCTATCCGCCTGTCGGTGGAGGAAGGGCTTTCCCGCAATGAGGAAGCCCGCGAGGTGCTCTGGATGCTGCCCGAATCCCCCGCCCGCGAAGCACTGGCCGAAATGACCTACCGCCTGGATGAAATGCTGCGCGAATGCTGCGTAGACTGATTCACCGCCACCCACCCATGATACGCCCGGAAAAAATGGTGCCCCAGCAACCGGAGCTCACGGAGAGCATCTGGCAGGACATCTACACCGCCGCGGAACAGGCCGCCGGGCAGGAACCCAAGCTCACCGGCCTGCTGGATGATGTGGTGCTGAGCCGCAACAAGCTGGCCACGGCGGTTTCCGTACGCCTGGCGCGCAAGCTTTCCCGCCGCGATATCGGGCGCGATGACCTGGAGCCCCTCATCCGCTCCCTGCTCAAGAGCGACCCCATGGCGGTGGATATGATGGCTGCTGACCTGAAGGCCGTGGTGGACCGCGATGCCGCCTGCCACAACGCCCTGGAGCCGCTCATGTTCTTCAAGGGCTTCCACGCCCTGGCCACCTACCGCCTGGCTCACATTCTCTGGCAGCAGGAGCGCTACATGCTCGCCCTGCTCTTCCAGAGCGTGGGCAGCGAGGTATTCGGCATTGATATCCACCCCGCCGCGCGGATTGGCTGCGGCGTGCTGCTCGACCACGGCACCGGCTTCGTGGTGGGTGAGACCGCCATCATTGAGAATGATGTCTCCCTCTTCCACGAAGTGACCCTGGGCGACACCGGCAAGGAAAAGGGCGGCGCGCGCCACCCCATTGTGCGCAGCGGCGTACTCATTGGCGCTGGTGCCAAGGTGCTGGGCCGTGTGGAGGTGGGCGAATGCGCCAAGGTGGCGGCTTCCTCCGTGGTGCTTTCCGATGTGCGCCCGCATACCACCGTGGCGGGTATCCCGGCGGTGGAAGTAGGCGATGCCGTGGGCGAACCCGCCCTGTTCATGCAGCATTGCCTGAGTTGATTCTCTTTTTCCTGATTGAGTTATGATAACGGAACTGGACATCCACCTGCCGCTGGCCCGCGCCTTACGCGAGGATGCCCGCCGCAAGGCCGCCGCTCAGAAATTGCAGATTTCCCCGCACCGCATCAAGGGCATGCGCCTGGTGAAGGAGAGCATCGATGCCCGCCGCCGCCCCATCTGCAAGCAGCTGCGCCTGCTCGTGGGGGTGGATGAGGAGCTGCCCCCCGCTACCCTGCCCGAGCGGCATTACACCCCTGTGGCGGCTGATGCCCGGAAAATCATCATCGTGGGCAGCGGCCCCGGCGGCCTGTTTGCCGCGCTGCGCTGCCTGGAGCTGGGCCTGCGCCCGGTGGTGCTGGAGCGCGGCAAGGATGTCTCTGCCCGCCGCTTCGACCTGCAGCCCATCAACTGCCAGGGCTATGTGGTGGAGGATTCCAACTACTGCTTCGGCGAGGGCGGTGCCGGCACCTTCTCCGACGGCAAGCTCTTCACCCGCGCCACCAAGCGCGGCCCGGTCATGGAAATTTACGAAACCTTTGTGGCCCACGGTGCCGCACCGGAAATTCTGACCGATGCCCACCCCCACATCGGCTCCAACCGCCTGCCCAACATCATCAAGGCCATGCGCGGCAGCATCATCGCTGCCGGGGGTGAGGTGCACTTCCAGACCCGCGTGAACGGCCTGCTCAAAAGCGCCGGTGGCAAGCGCCTGCTCGGCGTGCGCACGGCAGATGGCCGCGAATTCACCGGCGATGCCGTCATCCTGGCCACGGGCCACAGCGCGCGCGATGTGTACCGCATGCTGCATGAGGAAGGCGTGCGCCTGGAGCGCAAGCCCTTTGCCGTGGGCGTGCGAATCGAGCACCCGCAGAGCCTCATCGACACCGCCCAGTACCACCTGCGCCCCGGCCAGGAGCGCCCGGAGGGACTGCCCGCCGCCCGCTACACCCTGGCCACCAAGATTCAGGACCGCGGCGTGCACTCGTTCTGCATGTGCCCGGGCGGGTTCATTGTGCCCAGCGCCACAGAGAATGATGAGGTGGTGGTGAACGGCATGTCCCTTTCCCGCCGCAATTCCCCCTTTGCCAACAGTGGCTTCGTGGTCACCGTGGAGCCGGAGGATACAGATGCCTTCCTGCCGGAGCACGGCGTACTCTCCGGCATCGCCTACCAGAAAGCCCTGGAAATTGCCACCAGCCAGGCCGGCGGCGGCATGCAGAAAGCCCCCGCCCAGCGCGTGGTGGATTTCCTGGCGGGCCGCGTTTCCTCCACCCTGCCTAAGACCACCTACCACCCCGGCATCACCAGCTGGGACCTGAATGCCCTGCTGCCCGGCTCCGTCTGCTGGCGCATGCGGGAGGGCCTGCAGTTCTTCAACCGCAAGCTGCGCGGCTTCGCCGGCGAGGATGCCCTCCTCATCGGCTGCGAAACCCGAACCAGCTCCCCCGTGCGCATCCCCCGCGAGGATGAAACCCTGCAGCACCCCGACCTGACCGGCCTCTTCCCCTGCGGTGAGGGCGCCGGCTACGCCGGCGGCATTGTCTCTGCCGCGCTGGATGGCCGCCGCTGCGCCGAGGCCGCCGCCGCCTATGTCCGCGCCTGAACTGATGACTTCGTGCACCCTGTCCATTGGCTCATGGCCACCCCGCAAAATTTTATAACCGCTCCATGGAAAGGCTGCATCTCTTGGTATATTTACCGATTTATCGGCTAATTTAGCCGATAATTAGCCGTCATTAGCCGATAACGGCTAATCTGATCAGTCGATTCCACGAATCCTTTGCTCTAAATCCCGAACAGGCCTGAAGATAAACTCACGCGAAACAAGCTCTGCGGTGAGAAAGCCGAGTTTTTCCAGTCCTGTCAGGTCGGTGCGGGCGGTCTGGCGAACAACTTTGTATTCATTACAATGCAGAGTAACGGAAGTATACGCATTCGGATGCTGCAGGAAATGTAGCAGCAAATTTTTCTGCCTGTAATTGAGAGAAACAACACCCGAAAGAGAAAGGCGGAGATGTTCCTGCATCTTCTGCTTGCTGCGCAAATGTTCTGTCAGGTTTTCAATGGACTCGTGAATGGTTTTCAACTGGTTGATGATGAAATAATTCAGGTCATTTTCATCCTCCTCTGTGTTCAGGAATGACTCATAATATCCCCGTGGATGGCGGTAAATTTCACGAGAGATGGAGATGAATTCAAAAAGCCAGTACCCTGAATGCAACATGCTCCAATAAAAGAGTGAACGGGCGGTTCGGCCATTGCCATCCACAAAGGGGTGGTCATACGCGAGCTGAAAATGCAATATAATAGCTCTGATAATCGGATGAATGTAATATTCATCCTTATCTCCGCCATTGGCAAACCGGCATAGTAATTCCAGGCGCTCCGCCAGTTTATCCGACGAAGGGGGCATATGAATGATATCTCCTGTCCGGGTATCCTCAATATATACTTTGTCTTCTTCCTGTCGAAGATTACCAGCTCTTTCAGGATTTTTCAATGTACCCTCCACCATGCTGCGGTGCAGAGATAGAATGAATGACGGTGTAAGCGGTTCGTCTTTGTGCTGCAATATCATCCGCATGGTGAGGTAGTTGTTCATCACCATCTGCTCGTGTTCGTCCTTCGGTGGCCGATTGACGCGAATGAGCTCGCGGGCCTCTGAACGGGTCACTACTGCACCTTCCAACATACTGGACATAATAGCCTCTTCCACCAGAGATGTCAGCAAGTGCCTGTCGCGGTTCGTTTCAGAAAAAACTGCATTTGCATCCGTCATCAGTATGGTTCCGGCAGCCCGGTCAATCTTATGCAAATACTGCTGAATAAGCTGCGTGGACGCAAAATTAAATGCTGCCCCTTTTGCATCGAAAAGCTCAACACGTTGCCGTGCCTGTGTGCGATGCAGTTTGATACCAAGCCACCACTGACCCGGAGTCATTCCTTCCGGCGCTGCCCGGTGCCGCAACTCCTGCCAGCTCAGATAACGATCCATGCGCAACGCTTCCGGAAAAGCCTTATGCATAATATCCATAAAATTCCCCGTTTCCCGTTCCATTAACTCTCTTAAATCCGGAACTTTGTTGCGCCTTTTCATGTCCGTATTGTAGCACGGCAACACCGCATGTCAACTTTTATCGGCTAATTTAGCCGATAATTAGCCGTCATTAGCCGATGACGGCTAAGATTAGCCATGCGGTGCAGAGAGACTGCAATACGAACAAAAACTCCTGAATCTCGCGGCACATGCGTCTCAAAGAGTATGGGAAAATAGCCCTGAACAACATAAAGGCATAGTGTTCTGCGCGAAAATTCGTAGTGGGGTATCACCTGCCTCACCATCGGCATTAAGCCGCTAACTTTCAATTCGTAAATCGTAAATTGGCAATCGTAAATCCACGTGTCCCAAATCTTTGGGACACGTATGAACTCGCAGGCGGCATGATTTTTTGGAGTTGAGGAAGCTCGGAATTTGTGGTACACTCGGGGGCATGGAACGCCATGATAATCGCGGGGTGGATGAAATGCGCCCGCTGGAATTTGTGTTGGGCGTGGCACCGCATGCCACGGCTTCTGTTCTTTCATGCTTTGGTAACACGCGCGTGATTTGCGCGGTGACGATTGAGGAGGATGTGCCGCGGTGGATGAAGCTGCAGCATGTGCCGGGCGGCTGGCTCACGGCTGAGTACTCCATGCTCCCCTACTCCACCCTGGACCGCAAGAAGCGCGATTCCGGCGGCAAGGTGGATGGCCGCTCGGTGGAAATCCAGCGCCTCATTGGCCGCAGCCTGCGCGCCGTGGTAGACCTGGAAGCTCTGGGCGCACGCACCATCTGCATTGACTGCGATGTGCTGCAGGCCGATGGCGGCACACGCACGGCCAGTATCACCGGTGCTGCCGTAGCGCTGCAGATTGCGCTCAACAAGCTGGTGGCCACCGGCGCGCTGGAGAAGAACCCCATGAAGCAGCTGGTCTCTGCCATTTCGGTAGGCAAGCTGCAGGGTACTCCCCTGCTCGACCTCTGCTATGTGGAGGACCGCGATGCCGAGGTGGACATGAATGTGGTGATGACCGAGCGCGGCGAGTACGTGGAAGTGCAGGGCAGCGGCGAGGAGGCCGTGTTCACGGCTGAGGAGATGGCCCAGATGCTTGCGCTGGCTGCCAAGGGGGCTGCCACTATCACCGCCGCCCAGAAGGCCGCTATTGCCCGCGCAGATGAACCCAGCACAGCGGATTTCAACTCCCTGAAAGATTTTTTTGCAAAAAAATAATTTTTTTCTGTAGATTTTGAAAAGAAGCACCGTTCCCTTATGCGAGGAGCGGTGCTTCCTGCATTTGCCACCTCCTGAAAATCTGAACACAAACCAAATATATCATCATGAAGAAATCACTCTTAGTTGCCCTGTTTGCAGCCATGCCCCTGCTGGCTCAGGAATGCCCCAAGATGCCCGAATGCGGTAAGGCCCGCCCCTGCTGCGCCAAGAAGATGAACCGCCCCCAGCTCAGCGAGGAGCAGAAAGCCGAGATGAAGGCTAAGTTCGAAGCCCGCAAGGCTGAGATGCTCGCCAAGTTCGATGCCGACAAGGACGGCAAGCTTTCTGCCGATGAGCGCAAGGCTGCCCACGAGGCCCACAAGGCTGAAATGAAGGCCAAGTTCATGGAGAAGTTCGACGCCGACAAGGATGACCAGCTCTCCGACGCTGAGAAGGAAGCTGTGAAGGCTGATTTCGAGAAGAACGCCCCCAAGTTCCGCAAGGGTCCGCGTCGTGGTGGCAAGTGCTGCGGCAAGAAGGGTCCGCGTCGTCCTCATAGCCCCCGCCCCCAGCTCAGCGAGGAGCAGAAGGCTGAGATGAAGGCCAAGTTCATGGAGAAGTTCGACGCCGACAAGGACGGCAAGCTCTCCGATGCCGAGAAGGAAGCTGTGAAGGCCGAGATGAAGGCTAAGTTCGAGGCTCGCCGCGCCGAGATGAAGGCCAAGTTCATGGAGAAGTTCGATGCCGATAAGGATGGCCAGCTCTCCGACGCCGAGAAGGAAGCCGCCAAGGCTGAGTTCAAGAAGAACGCCCCCAAGTTCCGCAAGGGTCCGCGTCGCGGCTGCAAGTGCTGCGGCAAGAAGGGTCCGCGTCGTCCTCATGGCCCCCGCCCCGAGCTCAGCGAGGAGCAGAAGGCCGAGATGAAGGCTAAGTTCATGGAGAAGTTCGACGCCGATAAGGATGGCCAGCTCTCCGACGCCGAGAAGGAAGCCGCCAAGGCTGAGTTCAAGAAGAACGCTCCCAAGTTCCGCAAGGGCCCGCGTCGCGGCTGCAAGTGCTGCAAGTAAAGAAAATCTTTACCGTTGAGTAACGGTATAGCATAGAGACGCTGAGCGCCGTCCGGAGTCATCCGGGCGGCGTTTCAGTTTTTTTACAGGCAGCTGCCTGGTGTTCATTAAAACGCTCCGCCTGGAATATCTCCCAGGCGGAGGTATTATCAACTTACTTTCCGGAATACTCCTCCAGGAGTGCCACCATCTCCTGATGCCCTGCACCGTGCGCATAGTCCACGGGGGAGAAGGCATCCCCACAATAGGAGAGATCACACAGAGTTGCTCCGCGCTCCAGAAGGAGCCGCACTACCTTCACCTGATTATTCAGAACGGCTTCCACCAGCGGGCTGGTGATATCTTCCAGGCTGCTTTCATTCGGGCTGGCTCCCTTATCCAGCAGGTAAGTGCAGATTTCCACGCAGCCCTCCCGGGCTGCAATGCTGAGCATGCTGCCGGTGACCTCCTCACAATCGCACAGACAGTAGGAATGCACTGAGACCCCGACCTCCTCTACCAGGCGGCGGATAAGCTCCAAATCACCCCAGCCGGCAGCCATGATGGGGAAGGCCTCACCTTCCACCGGAACCAGATAACCACTTTGCCAGGCTGAGATTGCAGCAGTTATCACTGTATCGAGTGAATAGCTGGAATGTATATCCCAGAGCAGCCCGGGGCAGTATTCCCAGAAATTGTTGCAATTTTCATCTGCCAGTTTCAGCAGCAGCAGGAACTCATTTTCCAGAAGCCTGCCTGCGGCCAGGTCCATGATTTCAGCCCATTCCTCTTGATTCATTTCCTCAGGGCAATTAAACTGGCGCCCGTCAAGTTCGATTTCGCACTGCACCGTAAGGCGTTTGATGATTTCTTCTACGTTTTCGTTGATTTCGGTGTTCATGATTTGTATATCGATTAGTGTAAATATGGGAGGATTAGAACTGAGATTTCAGAACAACATTAAGCGGATGAGGGTATGCACCGTTGATGCTGGCGCAGAGCTTTCCTTCCTTGAAATCTATATAGAATGACCATTTTTCACCATTCATAGTATCGCAATAGTCGTCAAGATATCGTTTCAGTTCCGGCGCAGGTATGGAATAAATAGCTTCGATGCCATCTTCAACCGATGTGCAGTAGAAGTTGTAATCCTCGTTACTGATGATGCACTTATCAACTTTATTGAAGGATACATTAATCCACATTAAATCGGGATTCCAATCTGTGGGTGAGCTGCTGGTGGAAGAACACCTGCGGTCCAGTTTCACGATGTGGCGTGTGGGGAATTCAGGCCCGAAGTCCTGAATTCCTTCACGAATCTGTTCCTTCACCACAGCATGCAGATTCACCGCAAAACCGGCATTCCGGAACACACCGGCCAGGCGTGCAAACAAATCATGGATGATGGATGTCTGCATTTCAGACAAATCATCGGGGATGCAACGGAACATCTCCACTTTGGAGACAACCCCGCTGGCAAGCAGGGCGAGAATCTGCACGGCGGTGTCCCGGATATCGGCTGGGTAAATGCGGATATTGCGGAAAGGATTATCGTTGCGAGACATGCTCCCTATGGTGTAAATAACGCTTTCTCCACCATCGAAGCGGACACCTATCATCTGAGAAGGAGTATTTTTCATCGCCTCCTCCAGTGTTTCGCGTTCGAGCATGTAAGAAAAGCCTTGGGCGTTGCGGAAGTTTTCATCCCGCATGAATTGCTGCACCCCTGCCCAGGCTGCAGCCAGTTTTTCCAGAGGAAGAGTTGCAGAATCGACGCTGTATTTCCAGCCGGGCTGCACCACCTGGCATTTGGCGGAGTGACGAAGCCAGGAGTAATTCTCGAACGGACGCATATCAATATTGTTCATTTTGTGTTGTTTTCTATTGTTAGTGTTGATGTTGTGGGGTAAGGAAGGTGTGTTTTTTCTGAATATGTAGAAAAAATGTTCTGTTAATTCTTTTTTTGTGAAAGTAAAAAGAGCTTGTTTAACGCAGGCTCAGCCAAGATGCTTTTCGAGCAACTCTACCATTTCTTCATAACCATTTTCCATGGCGAAGGAGATGGGGGAGTAGAGTTCGCCCTCATAAATGAAATCATGCTGCTCTGCACCATGCTGCAGCAGCAAGCTCACGATATTGTACATATAATACATCGAACTGCCTATCAAGGCCTGAGCAAGCGGGCGATACTGCTTCTCTGTCTTCACATTCGGGTTGGCCCCCTGTTCCAGCAGATAGCTTACCAGCTCCGCACTGGTGGAGTTGATGGCGAAGTTCAGCAACGAGCCGGAATCCTGAGGTCTTACTCCGGTATGTTCCGCATTCACGGAAATACCGACTTCTTCCACCAAGCGGCGGACAAATGGCAGGTCACCCTTGGCGGCTGCCTTGAAGGGAACATTGCAGCTCTCCTCCGCATCATCCAGAGGGAATCGGCTGTGGGCCAGCCTGGCTACCTTGATGGTCATATCCTCGGAGTGAACCTTATACACGTGCTCGCACAGTTCTGAACCATGCGTTGCCCAGTAGGCATTTCCCGCAAATTCGTCTGCCAGGTCTACCATGACATCGAGCTCGCGTTCCGTAAGTTCATGAGCCGCGGTGTGCATGATATCACACCAGTCACTAGTGCTGAGCTTTTCTCCCGGGATGAGCCGGCGGTGATTTACATAAGCCTCAAGTCCATGTTTCCTAATCAGGCGTTTGCGGATGGCAGAGCGCAATTCGATAACCTTCCGCTCACCGCTATCAGTAATCGCTTCGGAGGGGAGGACGGCTGGACGTACTGATTCCGTAACAGGCTGAACCAACACCTGCAGTTCAGTCTTCATCTGCTCCAGCGAATCTGTCTGCATGATTTCCCATAGCCTGTTTACCTGCGGTGTGAATTTAGGCATGGAATGCTTCATCTCCTGCATGTAAGTATACAGCAGATGCTTGCGCATGCAGGAATCGGTCATGCGTTCGAAGGGAAGCTTACCATCATTATCGCGCACGGCGGCGGATGCACCATTTTTGATGAGCGAATAGGAGATTCCGGGGCTAAAGGCATAGTGCATAGGCGTTCTTCCGTTGTTTGCAACAGCGTTCACCTGCGCCCCGTGCTTCACAAGCATATCCACAGCCCATGCACCTCTGGCGAGGTGCAGCGGAGTCATACCAAGCTTGTTGCGGGCATTGGGGTCAGCACCGGCCTCCAGTAGAATTTCCATGCACTCGCGGGAAGTACACAGATGCAGCGGGGTCAGACCATCGTAATCAGCAGCGTTCACATCCGCGCCGGCTTCCAGCAGCAAGCCTACAGCTTCCGGGGAGTCGGCAGCGTGCAGGGGGGTGCGTCCGTTGAGTGACCGCACATGGGGATTCGCACCGGCCTCCAGCAGCATTTCCACTGCATCGGCATGCGATGCCACTCTGTGCAGCGGGGTCAGGCCCCTTTCGTCGCGATGATTCACATCTGCCCCGGATGCAATCAACGCCGGATAAGTGCTGTGGGATATATAGAGGAACAGGGCCGTGCGACCCAGTGCACCGGCATGATTCACATCCAGCCCCATACCCAGCAGGCGCTGAACCACTCCCCCATCTGCTGCTGCCATGAGCAGGCTGAAACCATGCCAGGTATCCGGAGCCTCTCTGAACCCGGCATCCAGCATGGCATGCTGCACTTCTGCATTAGCGCACAGGTACCAGGGATTCATGCCCTGGAAATTGCACGCATTCATATCCAGTCCAGCCTCCAGCAATAGCTTCAGATCTTCCGCCCGCCGGATATAGTTCAGGCAGGTTTCACCGCGGGGTGAAGTAACGGTTAAATCAGCCCCAAGTTCATAGAACAAGCGTAGTTTACCATGCTTTGCCGCCAGAAACACGTCCGGTGTGCCTGACTTTGTGCAACCATCCACGCGAGCGCCGGCCTCCAGCAACACGCGAATCACCTCCTCGTTGTCGTTATAAAGCAGAGGAGTAAGCCCTTCCTCATTGCGAAGATTCAAGTTTGCCCCCTCGGCCAGCAGGGCGCATGCCACCTTTCCATTACGCGCCAGGTGCAGCGGTGTCAGCCCCTTCGTATCGCTCACATTCACATTGTGCCCTTCCTGCACCAGTTTCGCTACCTGCCTGGCTCTTTACAAACTGCTGCGCACTATTCACATTGTGCCCTTCCTGCACCAGTTTCGCTACCATGTCAGCAGATTCAACTCTGTGCAAAGGATTCCACCACAGCTCACATGGCTTATCCTCATTCTCCTCGTCATCATATGATTTATCCATGGCTTCACCCAGCAGACGGATAACCTCCGGGTAGATGGTCAAGTCGATGGGGCGGTCGCCGGAATCAGTCATCGCAAATGGGTTTGCGCCATTTCTGAGCAGAACTTCGACCATTTCCTTATTGCCGCGCAGCGCCTGTACATGCAGCGGAGTAAGCCGTGAAATAGAGGCATGTTCCTCCGGCAAAGCAGCGGATCTGGCATGGGTGCTGCTGAGCCTGGCGGCCAGCGTAGAGGCTTCACTGTAATCGCACAGGTGCATGCAGGTGAAGCCGCCGAACTCGCTGGCGTCGATGTCATGCCCGTCTTTATAGAGCCGGATGATTTCCTCCTCGCTGGTGGCGTTCAGCAGCTGGCGGAGGGTGTCGATGGTGGTGTTTTTGTTTGTTTTCATGGTGTTATTAAACATTGTTTTTTGTATGTTAGGGTTGTTATATAGAGGAAAAATCAAAATATGAGGAAACAAAAAAGGATACCCTACAAGAAAAATAGGATATCCTGACTACAAAAGTGGCGGTTTTTACCACTTAGCCAAAAAAAAGAGACGATTAGAAGAAATCGCCCAAGAAATTTGTAAGTGATGGTCTTATTATTATTATTCCCTTGCCATTCCCAGTGAACCAGCCCAAGGGGTACGGCGACATTATACCATGGTTACTCAGGATGTCAAGTCAGGCTTAAAAATAAATGTCTGCCGATTTGACAATAATTCTGC
>JAFNWZ010000234.1 GCA_017379255.1 Akkermansia sp.
ATTATGGCGTCTTTGTTTCTAAAGGTATCAATTATAGAAGCTACTACCTTATCATTATATTTGGTTGCATTGTCATAATGCATTAGAGTCGATTTCTGTACATCAGATAAATCTACTCTATCTTGATAATCTCTCAGAGTAAACACCACATCCTTTTCAGGATATCTAGCATTGTAATCAACATGTTGGCCTATTAAATGAAAAATGACAAAGTTCGGATATTGTATAGTAGTGGGGGATATTTTTTCGTATTCCTTAACTAAATCCATGTCATATATATAACACCTGGAATTAACGTAATCATATAAATACGAAATGCTTGATTCACTTACCAAAACATTATTCATGCTGTTCCATATGCCATTATCACTTCCCATACACTCTTGATTGCTCAAAAAGGTTACATTATATCCTGCTGCTTTATATAATGCTGGAAATAACGGAGTCTTTGCCCAATATAAATCATTATCTTGGTTAGAAAATGAAAATAATTTTCGTAAGCATTTAGCTGTCGAATTATGCGGAGACACAACATCGGTCATCACATCCGCCGCATTCAGCAGCATCTGGGGGTTGCCACAGATGGTATCATCGGGCCGCAGACGCTGCGGGCTATTTCTCAGGCATTGGGGATTCAGGAAATACCGGTATGGCCGACCCAGAGCGAAGTGCGCCGGGGTACGAGCCTGTTCGGTGCTCCCGGAAGAGAGGAGGCACTGGTGAGTATTCTGCCGGCGTACCCCTTGTATTTTGAGGGAAAACTGGTTCGCAGCATCCGGGTGCACCGGGCGATTGCGCCCCATGTGCAGCAGTCGCTGGTCGAAGTGCTGCAGCACTATGGGCAGGAGGAAATATGCCGGCTGGGCCTTGACCAGTATGGCGGCAGCTATAACTACCGCCCCACTTCCACCGGAAACGCACTTTCCATGCATGCCTGGGGCATTGCGCTGGATTTCGCGCCGAGCAGCAATGGCCTTCATGTCCAGTCTCCGCGAGCCTCCCTTTCGCACCCCGATTGCGAGGCCTGGTGGCAGATATGGGAGAAACACGGTGCTGTTTCCCTGGGGCGAGAGCGTAATTATGATTGGATGCATCTGCAGTTTGCCCGTCTGTAAACAGTTTTACGGCATCGTACTGGCTTTACATCAGCTGCAAAAAATGCTAATCTGAACCGCGTTATGATGAATCTGCCTATCCGTCCCCGCCGTAACCGTAAATCCGCCGCCGTGCGTGGTCTCATGCGCGAGACAACGCTTTCTGCCGCCAATCTGATTTACCCCATGTTTGTGCAGGAAGGTGAGGAAGATACCCCGATTGAATCGCTGCCGGGCTGCACGCGCTGGAGCGTGGCTGGCATTGTGGGCGAGTGCTGTCGTCTGTACGAACTGGGCATTCCCTGCGTGGATTTGTTTGCCGTGGTGCCGGAGGAGAAAAAGGATGCCGCCGGCACTGAGGCATGGAATCCGGAGGGTGTGGTGCCGCGTGCCATCCGTGCCATCAAGTCGGCGGTGCCTGGGCTTTGCGTGATGACCGATGTGGCTCTCGACCCCTTTAATACCTATGGGCAGGATGGTATTGTGCAGGAATATGAGGATGGTTCCTACGAGATTCTGAATGACGAGACGGTGGAGGCTCTCTGCCGCCAGGCTTTGTGCCACGCCCGCGCCGGGGCAGATATTATTTCACCCAGCGATATGATGGATGGCCGCATTGCCGCCCTGCGCGCTGCGCTGGATGCCGAGGGCTTTTCCCATGTTTCCCTCATGAGCTATACGGCCAAGTATGCCTCGGCATTCTATGGCCCGTTCCGCGGGGCGTTGGGCAGTGCGCCGAAGTTCGGCGATAAGAAAACTTACCAGATGGACCCCGCCAATGTGCGCGAGGCATTGCGAGAGGCTGCACTGGATGCCGCGGAGGGAGCGGATTTCCTCATGGTGAAGCCCGCCACGCTGTATCTGGATGTGATTGCAGAGATGCGCCGTGCCACCACGCTGCCGATAGCAGCCTATCATGTGAGCGGTGAGTATCTGATGCTCAAAGCAGCGGCGGCCTCCGGCTGGCTGGATGAGAGACAGTGCATGCTGGAAGCCCTGCTGAGCATCCGCCGCGCCGGGGCAGATATGATTCTCACCTATGCAGCGCCTCAGGTGGCGGAATGGCTGCGCGAGGAAGCTTTGTAAATGGCTATGGCCCGCCGTCGCAAGATGCCGCGCAAAGATGCGTTGCTGGCGTTCCTGGTACTGCTCGTCGCCGGGCTGCTCGTAGAGCGTTTCGGCGGCGATGATACCATCCTGCGCTGGCTGGGAGCTCCGCAGCCTGTGCAGCAGGAGGAATATGTGCCCACTGTGGGTGCCGTAGCTCTTTCTGCGGAGGTGGCACACACCGCGCCGCTGCAGAAACAGGTAGATATTGCCGCTATTCCCAAGCCCGGCAAGCCGGTTCGCTTTCTCATGCACAATGTGCAGAATTACTTTGTGGAGGGCGAGGCGTACCGCTCCCGCTATGTGCTGAAGCCCAAGTCCAGAGAATCACGCGAGGCTGTGGCGGATATCATCGCCGGGGCAAAGGCAGAGATTGTGGGACTCATCGAAATCGGCGGCCCGGTGGCTTTGCAGGATTTGCGGAAGCGCCTGGCGGAACGCGGCCTGGAGTATCCCTATTTCCGTGTACTGCCGCGCCAGGGGGAGGACCGGGCGCTGGCTCTGCTTTCCGTTCACCCCATTGTGCAGGATAACTCTCAGGAAAACGTGAAGCTGCACCAGCAGAAGCGCCGCAAGATGCTGCGCGGTATTCTGGATGTCACCGTGCAGCTGGAGGATAAACGCCTGTTCCGCATCATCGGCGCTCATCTCAAATCCCGCGTGTCGGACAACGCCGGAGCTGCCACCGCCCAGCGCAAGCAGGAGGCCTACACCCTGGCCCAGCATATCCAGCACGTGGCCCGCACCCAGAAAGGTATGCCGCTGCTGGTGTTCGGCGATTGGAATGACGGCCCGGCCGACGCTGCGCCGCAGATTCTGCAGCAGGGGCTTTCGGCAGATGCATCACTCCGGCGCCTTGCTCCCGAAGATTCCCGCGGCGAGGAATGGACGCTCTATTACAAGCGCGGCAAGGAATACTGCATCTACGACCAGATTTTTGTGAATCCCGCCCTCCGCGAGCGCATGCGCGGGCAGGGTGGCATCATTGATTCCGAAGGTTCGGATAAAGCCTCCGACCACCGCGCCCTGTGGTGTGATCTGCGGTGAGGGTGGCTATGCAGACCTGTGGAAGGAGCTCTGTCTGCATGGTAGACGGTCAGGACGTGGTGGATAAATACTGCTCAACGATGGAATCCAGCTGTTTAGCTATGTCGTCGAATGCGGCATTGAGATCCAGGGTGCGCGCTGCAAACATGTCGTGGCTGGCATTCGGCTGGACTACGGCGTCAGTTTTTGCGTACAAAAGCAGGCCGTATACATTCTCATCTGGATGCAGCTTTCTGTAGTTATCAACGTACACGTATATCTGGTTTACATTGTTACTGTGCAATTTTGCCCGACCTCCGTATTTACTGCACAGATTAGCATTATAGAACTTTGCATCGATGATGAGGGTGTTCTTCCCTCTACGCACTATGACGTCTGTCTGGAGCGTGGGAAGTTGGAAC
>JAFNWZ010000235.1 GCA_017379255.1 Akkermansia sp.
CATGATTCTCTCCGGCACCTGGAGCGGTGAGGGTGTGTTCAACATGGAGCAGAACGACCCCGATCCTTTCATGGAAGCTCTCAACAAGTACGGCCTCCCCTGGAATTGCATCGAACTCACCCGCGAACAGGCCGAAAGCCTCACCGTGGTGAAGTAAGAACAGCATACCATTTCATTCCCGCAAAACCGCCTGATGATGACCTCGTCAGGCGGTTTTTCATATGGCTTGGAAATGCTCTGGAAATTTCGTGATAAAAAGCGTATAAAATCAGGAAAAAAGGCTTGCCAGTGGGGAGGGGATTTAGTACAATTCTGCACCGCATTTTCCCCCGGTGGCATACAGGTGCCGCATGAGCTGCCGGGTAGGGGCCTTGGTGGAGATGCGTTAATCATGAACCTACAAACATCATTATAATGAGCAACATTGAACTGGAAGCTTTGATTGACTCCAAGCTTCCGAACTTCCGCAAGGGTGACATCGTGAACGGTACCATCCTTGAAATCCGCCCGCAGGTCGTCCTCGTGGACATTGGTTACAAGTCTGAGGGTGTCATCCCCGTTTCCGAGTTCGAGGACGAGGAAATCGAGGTGGGCGATCAGATCGAGGTGCTTCTTGAGAGCCTCGAAAACGACGAGGGCCTCGTCGTCCTTTCCAAAGAAAAGGCTGCCCACAAGCAGAACTGGGACAAGATTGTGGCCGTTTACAAGGACGGCGGTCTGGTCAAGGGTAAGGTCAAGAGCGTCGTTAAGGGTGGCCTCATGGTCAACGTCGGCGTGGAAGCCTTCCTTCCCGGCTCCCAGGTGGACATCATCCCGCCCAAGGACCTCAACGAATTCGTTGGCAACGTGTACGAATTCAAGATTGTGAAGGTGAACGACGAGCGCAAGAACATCGTTCTCTCCCGCCGCGAGGTCATCGAGGCCGAGCGCAGCGAGCAGCGCCAGCGTTTCCTGGAGACCGTGGCTATTGGCGACCGCGTGAAGGGCCTGGTGAAGAATATCACCGATTTCGGCGCTTTCGTGGATCTCTCCGGCATGGACGGCCTGCTGCACATCACCGACATGAGCTGGGGTCGTGTGAACCACCCCTCCGAGCTGCTTCACATCGGCCAGGAGCTGGAGGTTCTCATCCTCGACGTGGACCGCGACAAGGAGCGTGTATCCCTGGGCCTCAAGCAGCTGTCCGACAACCCCTGGGCAGACATCGAAGCCAAGTATCCCATCGGTTCCCAGGTCAAGGGCCGCGTGACCAAGCTTCTTGCCTACGGCGCCTTCGTGGAGCTGGAGAAGGGCGTGGAAGGTCTGGTGCACGTGTCCGAGCTGAGCTGGACCAAGCGCATCACCCGTCCCAGCGACGTTCTGTCCCTGGATCAGGAAATCGAAGCCATCGTGCTCAACATCTCTGTGGAAGAGCAGAAGATTTCCCTTGGTATCCGTCAGCTCGACGAGAACCCCTGGGAAGCCATCGAGAACCGTTTCCCCGTGGGTACGGTCATCTCCGGCGCTGTGCGTAACCTTACCCCCTACGGTGCTTTCGTGGCCCTTGAGGAAGGTATCGACGGCATGATCCACGTGTCCGACATGAGCTGGACCCGCAAGATCAACCACCCCTCCGAAGTCCTCAAGAAGGGCGACATGGTGGAAGCCCGCGTGCTGAACATCGACAAGGAAAACCAGCGTGTGTCCCTCGGCATCAAGCAGCTTGAGACCGACCCGTGGGAATCCATCGACAGCCGCTTCAAGGTGGGCGACCTCGTTTCCGGTACTGTGGCCAAGATTGCTTCCTTCGGTGCCTTCGTGAACCTCGACGGCGACATCGACGGCCTCATCCACATCTCCCAGCTTTCCGAGGAGCATGTGGAGCGCGTCAAGGACGTCATCAAGGTGGGCGACGAAATCAAGGCCCGCGTCATCAAGGTCGACAAGGTGGAACGCCGCATCGGTCTTTCTATCAAGGCTGTGAACTACGATCCCGAGCAGCTGCGTCGCGAGACCGCCGCCTTCGAGACCGTTCGCGCCGGCGACATGGTGGGTCTGGAACAGGCCTTCAACCTCGCTGCCCTGCAGTCCGAGGAGTGGAGCCCCTCCCAGAACTAATCAACCGATTAGCACCTGATTACTTCAAAAACCGCTGCGGGCAACCGCAGCGGTTTTTTTCATTGACCAGAGCAGCCGATTAGTGTATCCTTGCCGCGCAATCATGGCCTCTCTTTCCTCAGAAACAATTTTTGGTATTCCGTATGTGGCTTCCAATCTGCCGGAGGCAGGGGCTGCCTGGGTGCAGCTGGCGCAGGAGACTCAGCAGCCGGTACTGCTGGCGCATTCCGATGTGCATGTGCTGACCCGCGCGCTGCATGAGGCCGATTACGGGGCAGGGCTCCGTACATTCGATTTCATCTGCCCGGATGGTATGCCCATTGTCTGGTTGCTGCGCCGCAAAGGTGCCGCTGCCAACCGCCTGTATGGACCGGATGTGATGGAAACCATGTGGGATATGGGCCGCGCTGCCGGGCTGAAGCATTTCCTGCTGGGTGGCAGCGAGGAGGCCATTGCCCGCCTGAAAGAGAACCTGGAAGTCCGCTATCCCGGGGCTGAAGTGGCGGGGCATTACTGCCCGCCCATGCCGCCGTGGCCGGAGGGTGAGGATGCCCGCATGCTGGACGCCATCCGCCAGAGCGGAGCGCATTGCGTGTGGGTGGGGCTGGGATGTCCGAAACAGGAACGCTGGCTGTTCACGCATCGGGACCAGCTGCCTCCGGCTTTATATTTTGGAGTGGGTGCGGCCTTCAATTTCCATGCCGGGCTGGTGCAGCAGGCTCCTGCCTGGGTGCGTGCGCATGGTCTGGAGTGGCTCTACCGCTTGTGCAAGGAACCCCGCCGCTTGTTCAAGCGTTACCTGGTGCACAACACCCGTTTTATCTGGTATTGCCTGACGCGCAAAATATAAAAGAGCAGGACACCGGTTAGTCGTTGAAGATTCTGCTGATTTTCTGGTAAATGCTGCAGGGAATGGCAGCAATACCGTATGCAACCGGCACCACGGTGTTGGCCAGCAGCGTGCCGGGAACATCAATGGTCACAAAGGATGCTCCCGCCAGCGGGTAGGCATACCAGGCGTGCGCGTTGGCACGCATGCGCGTCACGGGAATGATGAAGCCATTGCGCGTGCTGCACACGTGGTTGCCCGTGTTCTGGTGTTCGCTGGTCACCATGTTGCGGTGCACGCGGTGCGCGTGGCGTGGTAATTGTTCCAGCCAGCCCTGCTGCAGCAGGGTGGTATTCGGGTTGCAGTTCAGTGAATCAATCTGGTAGGCCGTAGCGGCGCGCCTCGGCCCCATGGCGTGGGCTCCCTTTGGTATCTTGCTGCCTGCTTTCAGCACAAAGGTTTCTGCGGGCACCATATCTGCCGCGCTCAATTCGCGGTACACATAACGCTGCGGTGCTCCCTTGATCGGGAGGTACTGCCCGCTTGTGTATTCGGTGGCAAAACTGCTCACCTTATCACGACCCACGCGGCGTACCTCTGTGAGAACTCCTTGCAGGTATAATTTGCCGTGGTGCTGGTAGAGCACCAGATTCTCCTGGTCGGGCAGCACTATCGCCCGGCATTGGCGTCCACGGTCTGCAAAAGCCCGGTGTGTGTTCACATAAGTGCAGTTGCCCAGCAGTAACGCCATCAGCAGGAACAGGAGAGCGTAGAATTTACTCATGTTCTACACTATAACAAGTATGAATGGCTTTAGCAAGAAAAATGAATGCTCCTCATTCCTGGAATCCGTCCCAACTCAAGTCGTCTGCCCAAAGCTGGTCGTTTTCCAAATAGAATCGGTTCAAATCCCGGGTAAAGGCCTGGGTTTTCCGGTGCTGTTCGTAATCCAGCAACA
>JAFNWZ010000236.1 GCA_017379255.1 Akkermansia sp.
AATAAGCATGGCCTCGCTCTCCAGCACCACCTCGACCTCGCGCAGATTGTTGCTCACCAGCGTGGCGCCGCTGCTCACAATGTCGAAAATAGCATCAGCCAGGCCGATGCCGGTGGAAATCTCCACCGACCCCGTGATAACATGAATATGAGCCTGAACCCCCTGCTCCTCCAGCCAGCGGCGGAGAATCACAGGATAGGAAGTGGCAATGCGGCGCCCCTGCAGCCACTGCGGGCCAGTGTACTCGTTTTCCTTGGGAATGGCAATGCTCAACCGGCAGCCGCCAAAGCCCAGCTTCTTCACGATATCGGCATCGCCCTGGCGCTCCAGATACTCATTGAGCCCCACCACGCCGATATCCGCCACACCGTCTGTCACGGTCTCGGGGATATCATCATCGCGCAGGTAAAGCACCTCCATGGGAAATTTGCGGGCACTAACCAGCAGCGTACGCTTGGAGGAACTCACCTTGATGCCAGCCTCGGACAGGATAGCCATGGTGTCCTCGTTCAGACGACCTTTGGATTGTACAGCAATTCTCAGTTTCATGTTATCGGGAAATAATGGATTCTGCTATTTTTCTATCACAAATCAAGGACGCGTCTATCATAAAATAGATGCGTCCTCGTTCTCTAGCACATATGTGTGCCGGAAATTCAGGAAACCTTGGCAGCAGCTTCCTTCAGGTTCTTACCAACCTTGAACTTCACCACCGAGCGGGCGGGAATCGGTACGTTCTTGGCGGGGTCCTTGGGGTTGCGGCCAACCTTGGGCTTCACTTCCTTTACGGTGAAAGTACCGAAGTTGCGCAGCACAACGCGATCACCCTTACCCAGAGCATCGGTAATCAGTTCGATCGTCTTCTGGATGATGTCAAGCACCTCGTTCTGCGTGAAACCGTTGTCCAGTTCAGCGCATACCTTGTTTACAAGCTCTCTCTTAGTAATCGTATTTGCCATAATAAAAATTGCTTTGTTGAAAAGCCGGGCACATTGTAGACCAAAAAAATCATTTTGTCTCGCCTAAAGTGATAAAAAGTAGCAAATTCTGCGTCACCTCCGGCCTTTTTAGGCATTTTTCCGGCATTTTGGGTTGACGCCCCGGCAAATTCACCGCATTCTAGTGGCGGATATGGCAAATCAGTTCACCATTCAGCTCACAAAAACCGAGGCAGATACGCTTCAGAAAAAGCTAGAGGCAACTCCAGATTTCCGCATAACGACGCGGGATTATGCCGATTTTTGTTTCGAAAACGAAAGTGTTAATATTGCCTATTATCCGAAGAAGGGAAAACTGCTGATACAAGGACGGGGAGCAGAGGATTTTCTAAAAAACACCCTGCAACTCCAGCCGGAGGAAAAAGCCCCGGCGCTCAGCACAACCCTGCCCGCACTGGTGGATACAACACCGCACTTCGGCGTGGATGAAAGCGGCAAGGGAGACTACTTCGGCCCGCTGGTCGTGGCCGGAGTCTATACAGACGAGCGCTGCGCCGCAGAGCTGGTGCGCATCGGCTGCAAAGACAGCAAAAGCATACCCGATGACAGGAAAATTCTCTCGATTGCTGAAAAAATTAAAAAGACCGCCGGCGTGGTATACGAGGTCATCTGCATCGGCCCCCGCCGTTATAATGAACTCTACACCGAAATCGGCAACCTGAACCGGCTGCTTGCCTGGGGACACGCCCGCGTGATTGCCGCGCTGCACGAGAAGGTTCCCTCCTGCCCGCGGGCACTGAGTGACCAGTTTGCCAACGAATGGGTACTCAAACGAGCCCTGGGCCAGCGCCATATCCCCGTGCAGCTGGAGCAAAGAACCAAGGCAGAAAGCGATGTGGCAGTTGCTGCTGCCTCCATCCTGGCACGCGCCCGCTTTGTGCAGTGGATGAAGCAGACCGCCGAAGCCAGCAAATGCCCCATGCCGCTGGGCTGTGCGCCTCATGTCACCCGCGCGGCTCAGCATTTCATTGAAACTCATGGACGAGAGCGCCTTCAGGATGTTGCAAAACTCCATTTCAAGGTCACGCAAAAACTAAAATAAACTAAAAACACACCAATATGCCACTAAAGGCATGTTTTTTCCTTTCCTTAGCCAGAATAAAAAGCTATAATCCCGCAGCTAAGTAGACATGGCGGGCTCGTCAAACAAAAAACGAAACAAGAACAAAGCAGAGAAAGACACTTCTCTGTGGGGGTTTCTGTTTGACAAAAACACACAAAGCGGAGACATCACCAAAACTTCGTTCTTTGCCCCCGGGGGAGAGGAAGAACCTTCTGACGACGGGCAGGAACACTCACGCAGTGTTCTGCAGGAAATCTGGCATCGCTTTGACTTCTGGAGTCTTCTGGCAACCGTTGTATTCCTGGCGTTCACCATCGTTCTCATCACGACCGTCCTGAGCATGTGGACCCCGCAGAACATGAGTTCCATTGCGGGATATGCAGACCGGGGCAGCGCCCGGGACCTCACAGCCCTGCTCCGCAATGCAAACGGGCAGCCCATCTCCTTTACTGAAGCCGAGCTCAACCGCTACCTGCGGGAAACCTGCCGCATGCGGCAGACCGGCATCTTCTCCATCATCACCCACGGTGCAGGCGTTGGCGTACGCATTCACAATGGATATGCAGAGCTCATCATCGACCGGCTTATCGGTGCGAACATCCACCAGACAACCGCGGTGAATCTTTCCTTTCACCAGGAAATCACCCACGGCCGCCCGCAGCTCAAAGTAGATTTCAAAAGCACGGGCACCATGCTGGGCAATCTTCCTGTTGGTGGCAGTATAGGCATGCTCAATATCCCGGAGCGCCACATCAGCATGTTGGCAAAGAAGAAAGTGTTACCTACGATCTCAGCAACATCTCCATCACTAAGATGCAGGGCGGTCCGATAGGACAAAACGGTAACATTCAGGCTC
>JAFNWZ010000237.1 GCA_017379255.1 Akkermansia sp.
CCTGCGGGCTGGGAGGAGCCCATGCCGCCGCCGGCATCACCCAGGTCTTCGCCCAGACCAGTATCCAGACCAATACCCATCTCCAGGGAGAGGCCATCGTCCGAGCTGTCATCCATGGGGATATCTATCTGAGCCATGGCCACGGGAGCGGCACCCGTGGAAACAATCACGGAAGGGGCCACCGTGTTGGACGGCGTGGCCGCCTTATTGGTAAGCTGCGGCGTGGTGGGCACGGGACGCGGGGGCAGATCCTCTGCCGGGGGAACGTAGGCAAGGAATTCTGCGGGCGGGTCCGTGGCGAAATAAATCACCGTAAAGGTCAGTGTAAGCGCAAAGGAAAGGGAAAGCGCTGTGGCGGCACCGAAGGAGGAGAGCATACCGCGCAGCTTGGCGCGTTTGTACTCCTTCTCGGCTTCTTCACTCATTTGGATATGCAATGCCATAAAATCATCAGGCAGGGGTTTTCTGCTGATTTATTCCTAGCACAAGCCCTACCTGAAAGCGAGCACAAACTTTCCGGTAAATGTTACAATTATGTTACAGGCCTGCCATCAGGCACGGTTATTCCTCAGGAACAGCTGGTTCATCATTGGCATGCAGGTTTTCCAGCTGCAGATCAGGCGCGTATGCCACCGCCGCGTAATCCACGCCGGGGTATAGATACACAACGATGTTCCCGCCCATGGCAGCGGCACGGCGGCGCACCTCCTGGAGGCAGTATTCATTGCTGAGGTCTGCGGCGGAATCCGGCTGCAGCAGGAAGCGGCCGACTACGCGTGTGCCGGGGGTATCCGGCAGCATGGGGCGGAACTCCACCTCGTATGGCTCCACCTGGGCTCGGGTTCCCGCAAGAAGCTCCCGCTCTACCGGACACCAGCGGCACTGCTGGCAGCTGGAAAGTGCCAGAATAACAGATGCCAGGCTGAAAAGAATCGGAAAACGCATCAATACTCCGGAGCGGGAACGAATTTGCAGCAGAACACATCCACCCCGCCCGAACGGAGATGGATATCGATGCACCCGGGGCGGTGATGCACGGTGTAGGCATCGTGTTCTTCCGGGGGGCGGGGAGAAAAGCGGCCTATGCGCTCCGGCGCAAGCACAGCACTGCGCAGCACGCTGACAAGGTGCTGGTGGCTCATATCGAGCATGCGTTCATAATCCGTGGTCGGCAGGGTCAGCAGTGGTACGTTCTTGGAGCTCACGCGCGAACTATACACGCAGCGGCCCGTTTCGTCAAGGGCTTTTTACGCCCCGGTACCCTGCGCTGTGCGGCGCAGACGCAGCTGCCCGCAGGCGGCGTTGATATCATGCCCCTTCTCGTAACGCATGGTGACGGGAATCCTCTCTGCCACAAGAGCGCGGCAGAAGGCCTTGCAATCAGCCTCCGAGGGGCGCACCCAGGGAAGCCTCTCCACGGTATTGTAGGGGATGAGGTTCACCTTGGCGTTCAAATCCCGCGCAATGCGGGCAAGCTTGCGCGCCTCGGGCAGCATGGCGTTGACATCCTGGATGAGGATATACTCCAGCGTAATCATGTGTTTGCCGGTGCGGTTCCATTCCATGAGCGCAGGGAGCAGTTCCCCCAGGGGCCACTTGCGGTTCACCGGCATTACCTGCGCACGCACATCATCGCTCGCGCCATGCAGGGAGACCGCCAGACGCAACGGTTTACCGAATGCGGCAAGCCGGCGCAGCCCCGGCACGTTGCCGGAGGTGGAGATGGTGATGTGACGGGCGCCGATATTCAGCGCATGGGCATCCAGAATGATGGTGAGGGCGGCCAGCAGGTTATCCATGTTGGCCAGAGGTTCCCCCATGCCCATGAATACCAGGTTATCCACCCGCTCTCCGGCGATTTCTTCTGCGGCCAGAATTTGCCCCAGAATCTCAGACGCGGTGAGGTTGCGGGTGAAGCCCAGTTCATCTTGTTATTTATATGATAAAAATTCCTTTTAAATCCATGATAGATGCAAGTTTGTGAAATAAGGTTTATTTGGCAAGATGTTCATAAAATTAAAAG
>JAFNWZ010000238.1 GCA_017379255.1 Akkermansia sp.
GGTAACGTGCTCTGGGTGGGCTATGTCACCATCTCCCAGACCCGCCTGGACCTCATGCTCGGTAACTCCTCTGTCATGCACATGGGCTACATCTTCCTGGCCTTTGCCGCCTACATCGCCTGCAACGGCAACAACGAGCTTGCCATCCAGGGCGCAGCCCTGCTCATGCTGGCCCACGGTCTGACCATCGCCCTGCTCTTCCTGCTCACCGGGCAGATCGAAGCCCAGACCCGCACCCTGGAGCTCGACTCCATGGGCGGCCTTGGCAGCAAGCTTCCGGCACTCGGCTTCCTCTTTGGTCTGGCCGGCATGGCCTCCATCGGCCTGCCGCTCCTGGCCAACTTCGTGGGTGAGTTCACCGTCTTCGTCTCCTGCTTCGCCGGGTGGCAGCCTGCTGCCTCCACCTGCGATTGCTGGCTGGGTTGCGTCGCCAACTTCTTCGGCGGCATGGGCCCGGTGCAGCTGGCCACCATCGGCGCGCTGTGGGGACTGGTCATCAGCGCCATCTACATGCTGCGCGCCTTCCGCAACATCTTCGAAGGCCCCACCGGCACCGCCTCCGGGCGCGCCACCGGGCTGACGAAGCTCGACATCGTGGCAGCCTGCTTCCTGGCCGTCTTCATCGTCCTCTTCGGCATCTGCCCCCCCACCTGCCTTCTCTGATTTAACTGACACCCCAACATAGAGCAACATATGAACATCGTATCAACCTACACCTGGTGTCAGTTCGCACCGGCATTTGCCCTGGTGGGTCTGGCAGCACTGCTCATCCTGGCAGATGCCCTGCTGCCCAGGCTGCCGAAGCGCACCTTCGCCTTCATCGGCGCCATGGGCTGCTTCGTCGCCTCCTACTTCCTGTACACCGGCAGCCAGCCCGACTTCCTGGGCTGCATCGCCGCCGTGGCCACCGGGCTTTCCATCCTCCTGGCATTCGACTACACCAAAATCTGCTGCGAATCCATCGCCGGTGGCAGCAGCGAGGAAGGCACGGGTGAATTCTACGCCCTGCCGCTGGTAGCCTGCGCAGGCATCCTGAGCCTCACCCAGGCACGCGACCTCGTCATGCTCTTCGTGAGCCTCGAAGTCATCACCCTCAGCTCCTACGTCCTGGCCGGCTACTTCCGCCGCAACCAGGGCTCCATCGAAGCCGGCATCAAATACCTGGTACTGGGCGCCATGAGCACCGGTATCCTCGTATACGGCACCGCCTGGTACTTCGGCATGGTCGGCACCTTCACCCTGGGGCATGAGGTCGTCTTCTCTGCCATCAAAGGCGGCGTAGCCTCCAGCCCCACTCTGGCCGTCGGCTTCCTCGTAGCCACCGCCATGCTCTTTGCCGGCGCCTTCTTCAAGATTGGTGCCGCCCCCATGCACGTGTGGATTCCCGATGTATACCAGGGAGCCCCCACCCCCACCACCGCCTTCCTGGCCGTGGCTTCCAAGACCGCTGGTTTCATCGTACTCTGCGCCCTGGTGCTTCCCTTTGCCCCCTTCTGCGTGCCGGGCAGCCTGATTGGCAAGCTCTTCATCTGGTGCTTCGCCCTTGTGGCCGCCGCCACCCTCATCATCGGCAACATGGGAGCCATCCGCCAGACCAACATCAAGCGCCTGCTCGGCTACTCCTCCATTGCCCAGGCCGGCTTCATCATGGTATTCTTCCTGAACGTGAACGGCCTTCTGGATAACCTGGTGGGGCAGTACCTGCTGGCCTACGCCCTCTCCACCCTGGCCGCTTTCTACGCCGTTGCCATGGTGCGCACCCAGCGCGGCAGCGAAGAAATCGCCGCCTTCCGTGGTCTGGGCAAGAGCAACCCCCGCACCGCCTTCCTCATCACCGTGTGCTTTGCCTCTCTGGCTGGCGTACCGCTCACCATGGGCTTCATGGTGAAGATGTACTCCTTCGTGGCAGCCATCACAGCCATGGGCAACTGGGCAGGCATCTGCTGGCTGCTGCCCATCATGGTGATTACCGCCGCCATGGGCTTCTACTACTACTTCAAGGTCATCCGCGCCATGTACTGGGAACAGGCACAGCCCGGCCACAAAGCCCTGCAGGTTCCGGTCTGCACCGGCATTGTACTCACCCTCTGCGCGCTTGCCCTCATCTACCTGGGCACCATGCCCCTGCTCGTCAGCCTGGGCTGATTCAGCCCCTGCTGCCCGCACAACCTTCAAGCTCCCCGCTGGTACACCCACCAGCGGGGCTTTTTATACCCTCCCCACACTTTTCACTTTTCCCTATTCCCTATTCCCTATTCCCTATTCACTACTCACTAATCACTACTCACTAATCACTCCCCTGACGTTTTATCTCCTTGCATCCGGCAGTAGCAGCGATATAATAACCACATGGCGAATGTCTCCCTTTCACTCGGCCCGGAATCCTATGATGTACACGTAGCCAACGGTGCACTCGAAACCATCGGCTACCTCTGCAGCAGCGTGCGGCTGGAAGGCAAAGCCGCCATCATCACCGACACCAATGTCGGCCCGCTCTATGCGGAGCGCGTGCGCCAGAGCCTGGAGGATTCCGGCTACACCGTCTCGATCCACAGCTTCACCGCAGGCGAGGCACACAAAAACCTCAGCTCCATCGAAACCATCGTCAACGAAATGGTGCAGGCCGGGCACGACCGCACCAGCTTCGTCGTCGCCCTGGGCGGCGGTGTCGTGGGCGACATGGCAGGCTTCATCGCCAGCATCTACTACCGCGGCATCCCCTTCGTGCAGATACCCACCAGCGTCATGGCGCAGGTAGACAGCTCCGTGGGCGGCAAAACCGCCGTCGATATCGCCGCCGGCAAAAACCTCATCGGAGCCTTCCACCAGCCCCGGCTTGTCCTCATCGACCCCACCACCCTCTCCACCCTCTCCCCGCGGCTCATCCGCGAAGGCATGGCCGAAATGGTCAAACACGCCGCCATCCGCCAGCCCGGCATGCTCCACACCCTGCGCGAAATGGCAGATGAAATCGAGCTGGGCTTCACCCTCGCCACCATCAAAAAGCTGCCCGACATCATCGCCGCCAACATCGCCATCAAAGCCCGCATCGTGGAAGAAGACGAAAAGGAAACCCTCGGCATCCGCGCCTTCCTCAACCTGGGCCACACCATCGGCCACGGCATCGAAGCCGCCCTGCCCTATGGCGAGCTGCTGCACGGCGAAGCCGTCAGCCTCGGGCTGAGAGCCGCCCTCTACCTCTCCCGGCGCCACGCCGGGCTGAGCGCCGCAGAAGAACGAGATGTGCTCGACACCCTGCGCGCGCTGGAACTTCCCCTCACCCTACCGGCAGGGGTCGATATCAACCGGGCGCTCGCCCTCACCGCCAGCGACAAGAAATTCCAGAACGGCAGCATCCGCTTCGTCCTCCTCCAGCAACTCGGCATCCCCATCCTCAGCAGAGAAATCACCAAGACCGACCTCACCGACGCCCTCCGCGAACTCACCCATTAATCCCTATTCACTATTCACTATTCCCTAATCACTAATCACTCCCCATGACCGATCCCCGCACCACACAGCTTGCCCAGAACCTCATCCGCCACTCCTGCCGCGTGCAACCCGGCGAACACGTCCTTCTCGAAATCATCGACGCGCCGGATGAAATAGCCATCGAACTCATCCGCGCCGTGCGCGAAGCCGGCGGCCACCCGCACATCAACCTGCGCCACAGCCGCGTCACCCGCGAAATGTTTGCCGGCGCCACCGATGAGCAATACGCCTCCATCGCCGGCTTTGAACTGGCCGAAATGCAGGGCATGGATGCCTACATCGCCATCCGCGGCGGGCAGAACAGCTTCGAAAACTCCAGCGTACCCGCAGAAAAAATGGCCCTTGCGCAGAAACACATGCGCCCGGTGCACAACCAGCGCGTCTGCAAAACCAAATGGTGCGTGCTGCGCTGGCCCACCCCCAGCATGGCACAAGGCGCCGGCATGAGCACAGAAGCCTTTGAGGACTTCTACTTCCGCTGCTGCCTCGCAGACTACCAGCAGCTCCGCGTCGCCATGGACAAACTGGCCGAGCGCATGATGCGCACCGACCGCGTCCGCATCACCGGTCCGGGCACAGACCTCACCTTCTCCATCAAAGGCATGCCTGCGCACCCCTGCTCCGGCGAAATGAACATCCCGGATGGCGAGGTCTTCACCGCCCCCATCAAAGACAGCGTGAACGGCACCATCCACTACACTGCCCCCACCCTCTTCCAGGGCATTCCCTTCGACGGCATTCGCCTCACCTTCAAGGACGGCAAAATTGTGGAAGCCCACTGCAACGGCAACGAAGAAGCCCTCAACAAAATTCTGGACACAGACGAAGGCTCCCGCTACATCGGCGAATTCGCACTGGGGGTCAACCCCTTCATCCTGCAGCCCATGCGCGATATCCTCTTCGACGAGAAAATCGGTGGTTCCTTCCACTTCACCCCCGGCCAGGCCTACGAGAACTGCGACAACGGTAACCGCTCCCAGGTACACTGGGACATGGTCTGCATCCAGCGCGCCGACTACGGCGGCGGCGAAATCTGGTTCGACGACGAACTCATCCGCAAAGACGGCATCTTTACGGATTCAGAATTGGCAATTCTCAATCCTGCGTAAGTGAATAGGTAATAAGGAATAGGGAATAATGCTATGTCACGCCGCCCCTATTTTAACGAAAGACACGAAAACCTGAAGCAACGCACCAAGGACTTCGGGTTGCGGGTCATCCGCATGTGGAAATCCTTACCGACCAACACTCTTTCAGAAGTGCTGGGCAAACAACTCCTGCGTTGCGCTACCTCTGTAGCCGCAAATTACCGGGCAGCCTGCCTGGCAAAGAGTGACCCGGACTTTTTCAATAAAATCAAAATCTGTCAGGAAGAAGCTGACGAAAGCTGCCTGTGGATTGAATACATCATAGAAGCAGGAATTCTTCCAGCCTCCCGGCTCGACAATCTGCTGGATGAAGCTCAGCAACTTACTGCCATGATGACATCCGCAGCAATCACCGTCAAAAAACGCCTCAACGCAGAAAAGCGCTCCAAAAGACAATAGCCCCCCCTATTCCATATTCACTATTTCCCTATTCACTATGAAGGATCCCCGTTATACCCAGCTGGCAGACCAGGTCGTCAACTACGCCGTGCGCGTGCAACCTGGCGAACACGTCAACCTCCGCATGCAGGACATCCCCGATGCCATGGTCGTGGAACTCATCCGCGCCGTGCGCCGCGCCGGCGGCGTGCCGCATGTCGATATCTCCCACGCCATCATCTCCAAGGAACTTGCCGCCGGCGCCACCGAAGAGCAGTATGAACTGCTGGGCCGCTACCGCCTGCAGCGCGCCGAAGACATGCAGGTGCACATCTGCTTCTACGCCGATGCCAACACCTTTGAAAGCGCCGATGTGCCCGGCGACCGCATGCAGATTGTGAGCCGCCACCTCAAAGCCGCCAGCGATGTCACCTGCAACCGCCGCAAATGGACCGTGCTTGCCTGGCCCACCCCCGGCATGGCCCAGGCCGCCGGCATGAGCACAGAGGATTTTGAGGACTTCTACTTCCGCTGCTGCCTGGCCGACTACGCCGCCATGCGAAGCGGCATGGAGCACCTCAAACGCCTCATGGAGCAGACCGACCGCGTCCGCATCACCGGGCCGGGAACCGACCTCAGCTTCTCCATCAGAGGCATCCCCGCCATCCCCTGCTGCGGCGACTGCAACATCCCCGACGGCGAAGTCTACACTGCCCCGGTAAAAGACAGCATCAACGGCACCATCACCTACAACGCCCCCAGCATCTACCACGGCATTCCCTTCGATGGCGTCCGCTTCCGCTTCGAAAACGGCAAAATTGTAGAAGCCCACTGCAACGGCAGCGATGAAGCCCTCAACAAAATCCTCGACACCGATGAAGGCGCCCGCTACATCGGCGAATTCGCCCTCGGCCTCAACCCTCACATCCTGCGCCCCATGCGCGATATCCTCTTCGACGAGAAGATTGCCGGCTCCTTCCACCTCACCCCCGGCCAGGCATACGAAGAAGCCCCCAACGGCAACAACTCCTCCGTCCACTGGGACCTCGTCTGCATCCAGCGCCCCGAATACGGCGGCGGCGAAATCTGGTTCGACGACACCCTCATCCGCAAGGATGGCCGCTTCCTCGACCCTCAGCTCGCCATCTTCAACGCAAACTAAAACCATATATACATCTGCCGCCCCATGGCTCATAGGAAAAAACTCCGCAAATGGCTCATTATTCTTGCCCTGCTGGCTCTCATCTGCGGGCTGGGCGGCATCAGTTTCGGGAAATACAGCGCCCGGCAGCTGCAGTGCAACCACCTGCAGCTGCCCAATGCCGCCCTGCCCGGCGCAGGTCCGCTCAGAATCGCCTTCTTCTCCGACATCCATAATAACCCGGAGCTTTTCGGGCAAGCCATTGCCTGCATCGCCGCAGCCAAGCCGGACCTCATCCTCTTCGGCGGCGATATCGTCTCGGCGCACGAGCGATTCATGCGCACCCGCTGGGCCATCCAGGGGCTCAGGCAGCTCCGCAGCATCGCCCCCACCTTCGCCATCCCCGGCAACCACGACTACGAAAAACTCTGCGAGCTGGAACGAGTCTACACCACCGCTGGCATCCCCCTGCTCCGCAACCAGAGCATCGATTGGCGCACCCCCTCCGGTACAACCCTGCGTATCGTCGGTCTCGGAGACTGGAATGAAGGAGACGAAGCCCCTGCTGCCTGCCTGCGCCCCGCCGGGCAGGAGAATTGCCCCGTCCTCCTCCTCTCGCACGACCCCGAAAGCCGCTGGCTGCTGCGCGCCTACGATTGGGACCTCATGCTCTCCGGCCACACCCACGGTGGGCAGATTGGCAACCCCTTTACCGGCGCCTCCATCTCCCTGCGTTCCTCCATGCCCGCAGGCCTCTTCCCCTTTGAGGACAACCGCCGCGTCCTTGTTACCCGCGGCGTCGGCGCCATCATGAACATGCGCTTCTTCTGCCCCCCGGAAGTCAATATTATTGAAGTGAATAAGGAATAAGGGCCAGGGAATAGTGATAGAAAAAGCCCTTGAGGATGTCTCCTCAAGGGCTTTTCTGATTGATCTGTTCAGTAATCCGGCTGTGCCTTCAGAAAGGAACGCAGTAGAAAAATCTACTATTCACTATTCCTTATGCACTATTCACTCAAAATCACTTGCGGCGGCGACGGGCAGCCAGGCCGGCCAGAGCCAGCAGGGAAAGCGTGGCTGTGGTCGGCTCAGGAATAAGCACAGGAGTGGTTGCCAGTGTCACGTTAGGTGTCCAGCCTGTCTTTGGGCCGTTAGTTCCAGGCTGATACAAAATCACGGAGTTTGTTGCATCAGAGGCTAC
>JAFNWZ010000239.1 GCA_017379255.1 Akkermansia sp.
CTTGGAAATGCCGAAATCATCAGCACAGATGCCTACCAGGTCTATAAAAGGATGCCAATTATCACTGCGGCGCCCACTTCAGAGGAGCAATTGCGGGTAAAACATCATTTAGTTGGCTTTATGGAGCCCACAGAGAACAATGATGCAGCCGAACATGCGCGCCGTGCAGAGCGAATTTCGGCAGATTTGAAAAAAGGTGGCATGCTACCCGTACACACTGGAGGTTCAGGACTTTACGTCAAGTTTATAACCCACGGAATTTCCCCTGCACCCCCCAGCGATGCTACCCTTCGGGAGGAGCTGGATGCGCTTTCTTTAGATGAATTAGTCACCAGGTTCCGTTTACTGGATGCAGAAGGTGCCGCGGCCACTGATCTACAGAACAAGCGTTATGTGGTGCGTAACCTGGAAATTGTGATACTGGGTGGTAAGCCTCTTTCCTACTGGCGGAATAACTGGGTGGAACCCGCGGGCCCCGGTTTCTGCATCGTTCGGGATACGGCGGAGCTGGATACGCGCATTACGCGGCGGGCAGAACAGATGCTGCGCGAGGGTGCCATTGATGAAGTAGCCGCTCTGGAGGGCACAGCGCTGTCTGCAACGGCCTCGAAGACGCTGGGGCTCACACAGGTGCAGGATTACCTGCAAGGCCGCCTGACGCGTTCTGAGCTGGCTTCTGCGATTGCGCTGGCCACACGTCAGTACGCGAAGCGCCAGCGCACCTGGTTGCGCCGTGAGAATTGGCTCACACCGATTGCGGCCGGGGCAGGGGATACACCCCGCATGCTTGCTGAAAGGATAGCGGCTTTACTCCGCTGAGTTGATTTCCTCAAAAAGGGTGGGGTGGTCTGCAAAAACGACTTTCTCTGCCAGTGCGGCTATGCTTGCAGCAGAGAGAGGCCCGTCGTAACCCGGAGCCGTTACACAGGGGATGCAGTCGCGTCCCTCTGCGCAGGGTATGTGGGCCGGCAGGTGCACTGTGGCGGTTTCTACCTCCCACATGCCGGTGAGGCAACCCACTACCAGGATTTCGGCAAAACTATTGCAGCGGTTGATGAGGTAGGTGATGCACTCTGCGGAGTAGAATTCCGTCAGGTTCATTTCATCCTGCTCCACTGCCTGCATGAGCTCCATCTTGATGATGTCGAGGTCGTATGGTTTGGGCGCGGTCATTTCCACCTGCACATTCCAGTATGCCGGGTTTCTGCGGTGCAGCAGGCATTTCCAGAACCGGGGCTTGCGCTTGCTGCTGACCCCGATGATGCGGGAGTGGATGCCCTCCATATAGCAATTGGAGCCTACCCAGGAATCCCGCTGCTGCAGCACATCAAGCCCCGGCTGCCCCATCTGCCAGGGAGCTGTTATCAGCTCAGGGCAGGGGTTGCTGGTGTTTCTGATGAGGATGAGTGGGAAACGCATGGGGTCGGTATTCTGCCTTACAGGCCTCTTATAGTCAACGAAAATATGTAGCAGTTATGTCATTACAGCCCGCGGGCTGCCTGGTACACGGCAAAGGCAATCAGTACCCGCAGGATGAGGGCAAAACTCATGCCCCAGGTAACGGCAATGGTCGTTTTGGCCTTGGCAGAGAGCTTTTTTGTGGCGGCCAGCCAGAAAAAGACGATACCCTGCACCAGGGCAGAGATGCACAGCGCTGCCACTTTGTTGAACCCCACCCAGTCCAGGGGCATGGCTACCGGGAGCAGGAAGGCGTAGGTGCAGGTCAGGATATCGGCAATCTCTGCCAGCCACATCACCACTGCGGAAGGCAGCAACACGCAGAGCAGCAGTGTAAACCTTGCTACTTTGCTGTATCGTTCTTCCTGTGTGGGGATGTACATTGCAGTTCCGATGATGCACCAGATATCACCCCGAGTCAAGCAGGCAGCCTGCCATAAAAGATAAGGAAAAGTAAAATATTATGTCTGCATATCAATATGTTATTGAACTTTATTTATAAAGTGGTAGAATTCTGCTTGACCTGTGTTAAGGAATCAGAACAACCATGAGAAAGACTTTACTGACAGTTTTATTGTGTGCCGCAGGCTCTGCCCAGGCTGCGGTAATGAACAGCAGCGCCGATACTATCACCCTCAGCGGAACCGGATACACCGTTGAGGGGAATCCCACGCGTCTGCAACTTGTGGAATCAGACATGGATGGAAGCCAGCTGAAACTGGTACAGGCTAAAGTAAGCAGCGGCAGTCAGACTGTAGTTCTGGGTGGAACCGAATACCAGGCCAGCAATCTGGCACTGGTAGGGCAAGGGCACCAGGATGTCATCTATGCCCAGGGAATGGATATAAACGATGATGATAAGCTCACCATATATACACACTCCAGCGCTGTCACACACGGGGCAGGACGCATTCTGGTGCAGAACAGCGATGGCGTAGTACTTGAAATGGAGGATGGCCTGGTGCTGACCAGAGGCAAGCTGGGCGGGCATGCCAAGGTGGATAAGCTCCCCATCCATAACAGCCACATTTTGTTTGGATACGGCGTGGCTGGTGTGAAAATAAAGCAGGGCTCCACTGTTACCCTGAAAGAGCTGGAAGCGAGCATTGACTATTCGGTGGAAATGGAAGGTGCCACGCTGGTGCTGGACAAAGCAACGCTCCGCATGGGTAATGGAGCTCCTCTGGAAGGTGTAGCCCAGTTCACCGTGAGCAACAATGCCCATGACAGCCATACCATCGTCATTGAAACCGGTAAGGATGCCATGCGCGGGCTCGGTTTGCAGCAGAGTGCCATCACCAACGCCACATTGAAAGGAACAGGCTGCCTGGAGAACGTGCGTATGCAGGGTGGCCGCCTGGAAATCGGACATACCGGCAGTAACAACCTGGGGCAGATGACTCTCTCGAATGTGGAAACCAGCAATACCACCTGGCACTTCAACATCCGCACTGACGGGCATTTCAACTATTCCGGCGCCAATGCCGTTGCCGCTGAAAAATTCTCTCA
Organism: Akkermansia sp.; assembly: GCA_017379255.1. GTDB lineage: Bacteria > Verrucomicrobiota > Verrucomicrobiia > Verrucomicrobiales > Akkermansiaceae > Akkermansia. The sequence continues at coordinate 2,968 of JAFNWZ010000239.1, forward strand.
GTTGAAAGTGGAAAAGCACGGCAACTATGGAGAGAATGTCACCATCAGCATTGGCTATGTGAAAGACGATGGTACAGCCGGTGATAAATCCACCATGCAGACCTTCCAGCGCGGCGCCAGCATCACCCTGATTGATACAACCGAAGGCACGGTGCATGGCTCCTATTTCTTTGACTGGGAATTGCTCCCCACTCTGGAGGATGGCCTGGTCTGGTACACGTATGATTTATTCAAATCCGGCACCGTCTACGTGGTGGATGACTTGTGGAATACCATCTCCCTTATCTCCGGAGATGGCCTCATTCCCTATGGTGAGCTGGAAACCATCCTCGCCCAGAACCAGCTGGCAGATGCCTCCCGCGTTGCCAACACCATGGCAGCCGCGGCCAGGACAACTGCCTCTTTCGGCAACAGCGCCCTGGCCCATGCCGATGACTACCGCGCCCGCCATTCCAACATCTGGTTCAGTACCTATTACAGCAGCCAGGAGCGCGACTCCACCGGCCACCGCACCGGCTATAAGAGCACCACGACGGGCTATGCCGTCGGTATCGATACCCTCCTCCGCAAGTACGATGCCATTGTGGGTCTGGCCCTTGGCAAGAGCAATGGGAAGATGACCCCCGACAGCGGCAACCGCACCTACACCGCCGGCACGATTGACCAGGACGGCATGCAGATCGGCCTCTACGGCCGCATGAACCAGGTGCAGCCTGCCTTCCATGAAAACAGCGTCAACGCCGAAGCCTACATCACCTATGGTCAGTATGACTGCCGCAGCGAGCGCTCCGGTCGCGGCAATGGTGAAAGCGTCTCCGCCTGCTGGGATGAAAACGCCTGGGCTCTGGGTGTGCGCGTCTCGCGCAACTACTGGTGGCGCCATGGCATGATTCTAACCCCCTTTGCCGGGTTTGAATACACCATGGCTGATATGGACAGCATGCGCGAAATGGGATATACCGCCATTGATTACAGCTGCGTCCGCGTGCACCGCCAGCTGGAGCTTCTGGGCGGCCTGCGCGCCCAGCGCACCCTCCAGCTCCGCAATGGCCAGAAGCTTACTCCCTATGGCTCCCTGGGACTGGGATTTGACCTCCTGCGCCACAATGCCAAGGTGAGGACAGCGAGCGCGGTGGGTTCATTCAGCGATGAAGCCACGGACCCCGGTAAGCTTTCCCTGAAGCTCCAGCTCGGGGCAGATTGGTTCATCACCCCCCGCTGGAATACTGCTGCCGGGTATACCTTTGAAATCCGCGATGCAGCGGCAGAGCACTACCTGCAGCTTTCTGCCTCCCGCGCTTTCTGATTCTGTCCAGCAGATACCGGTCTTGTACTCCCCTCAGGATGCTTCGTCCTGAGGGGTTTTTTGAATTTTTGTCACATGTGTCCCAACGTTTCGTAGATTGTAAATTATCGGCGAGCGGCCTGTCTCGGCGAAGCTTTAGCGAAGACGGAAGCGAGCGGAATTCATAGCCCACGGTAGTGGGCGTAAGATGGTAGCCGGGGGTAAGCTCGCGTTAGCGAGCGCAGCCCCCGGTTATTTCAAAAAAGAATCGGAGCCCGTGATAACGGGTGACAGAAAGGTTGCGTCAATAAGTTGCATCGCATTC
>JAFNWZ010000240.1 GCA_017379255.1 Akkermansia sp.
AGCTGCGCCGGTAGGTGTGCCGGCTGGTACGGTGTATTGTCGTTGCCAGTAGTCAATGATATTGGCGGCACTGGCAGCCCAGCACAGGTAATCGTCTCCGTCACCTTTTTGTTCATTTTTTTCGTAGTCAATCCATCCCGATTTAACATTTACACCGGGAACCCATAGCGTATCGGCCATCAGTTGTGGGCTCATCAAGGCTAGTAATGTAAGGATGGTGTGACGAAGGCGAGGCATAACGTGCAGCTGTTTGTTGTAATGCTTGGCAAGGTAGCATTTTTCCTTTTAGTTGTCAAAAGAAAAGTTTTAGCCGGCATGTGATAAAGGAATCGGAGAGTTTGCCCTTCACCGCTGTGATTTCCGCCTGTATTATTACAATATCCGCGAGAATGCAAAGAAACGCGTGCACAGCTATTTCAATCACCTGAAGTCATCTACGCCGAATCATAGATAAAAATTCTTTTCTACTGTCATTCCGTCATTGCGTCACTGAGGCCATGCCGGGAAAGAGAACCCCGCCAGTCTGCTGAGGGCAGAATGGCGGGATTTTCAGTTATTTATCAGGCGCAGAGGGGCAGTTCATCCTGCTGCTCGGGTTCATGACGGGGAGGAACGGGATTGAAGTCATGAGGGAGGCAGGCAAGCCACTTTTTTTGCCATAGTACGTAATTTCTACACATGCCGACCTATGAGTTCTTTTAACCTCCCAGTTCGAGGTCGTATAAGAGTCCTAAAGCCCTTCCTCCGCCTTCCAAAAAGTGGGCATATACAGGGGCCATAAAGTGGGCATATGTTAGGCATATAAGGGGGGCATATCTCAAATGTCGCACGATGTTCCGATTTGACGCATAAACCGCTGAAAAAGAAAGAGCGGCAGTCGTAAAACTGCCGCTCTTTTCAACGAGCTTCTTAATACCGACTGTGGGACTCGAACCCACACTCTTTCGAACTCGATTTTGAGTCGAGCGCGTCTACCAATTCCGCCAAGTCGGCGTGCGGTGTGTGAGCATTAAAGCGCGAATGGGCCGAGGAGTCAAGAGAAAAGCAGAATTATGCCAGAAATTTACAGGCTTTCCCAGGGGTGGCCGGTGGCGGTGGCATAGGCAGGGTGCGCCCAGAGGCGGCGGGCCATGAGGCCGGGGCTGAGCAGGCCGAGCAGGAAGCGGCGGCGTTGGGCCGGGCGGTCGAATTCGGGCATGGGTTTTTCCGGGGTGCAGTAGGCGGCTGCATCGTAGGGCGGGAGTGCGGGTGCCGGAGGCAGGGGGGCGGTGAGCCCGAGACAGGCGGTGCAGTGGCCACAGGCGGGGCGGGGCTGTTCCATGAAGTATTGCTCCAGCGCGTCATTCAGGCAGGTGGGGGCAAGCAGCATGTCGATGATGCGCTGCTGGCGCGCGAGGTCGGCCTCGCGGCGGCGGGTGAAGGCGGCGGTGAGCCCGGCGGCGATGCTGCGGGCGTCCGGCGCGGCTGTGCCTGCGGTGTTGCGCAGGCAGAGGGCCTGCTGCCGCATGGTGAGTTTCCATTCGCCCGCGGCTTCGCATTCGTAGAGGTATTCGGTGGCTTCTGCGAAGGTGCAATCCCAGGCCTCGGCGGCGGCTTCGACTTCGCCCTCGCGGTGGGAATCGAGCCAGCGGAGGCGGGCGCATTCGGCGGCGTCGCGGCCATCGAGTATAGTGCTGAGGGGGTAGAGAGGTCTGACTTTGTAGTATTTGCTGCCCTTGCTTTCGATGCAGATGCTGCCCTCCATGGCCATGAGCGCGCGGGTAGGTACGTCATCCGGCACATCGCAGCTGGTGCCGAGCTCCCAGAGGGAGACGATGCGTTGCCCGGCGGGCAGCAGCCAGCGCACGCAGCGCAGCACGCCTTCGGCATCGGGCTCGGCGGCGAGGATGCGGTTGCGGGCTTCCACTAAATCTGCCGCTTGCAGGAGGATGAGGCTGGTGCAGGGGGCGCCGTCGCGCCCGGCGCGGCCGGATTCCTGGAGGTAGGCTTCCGGGGAGGAGGGGGTGCTCCAGTGGATGACGGAGCGGACGTCCGGCTTGTCGATGCCCATGCCGAAGGCGATGGTGGCCACCAGTACGGTGATTTCGTTGCGCAGGAAGGCATCCTGGAGTTGTTCGCGCTGCTCGGCCGGGAGGCCTGCGTGGTAATGGGCGGCGGGGTAGCCGCGGGTGGTGAGTTCTCCGGCCAGCCATTCGGTTTCCTTGCGGGTGCGGCAGTAGATGATGGCGGGCAGGGCATCGTGCTTTTCCAGATGCGCCAGCAGGGCGGGCATGCGTTCCTGCACCGGCTGGCAGATGCGGGTGATGTTCGGGCGGTAGGGGGAGAGTACAACCCGGTTTGCTGCGGGAATCTGGAAGGTTTTTCCCAGGTCCTGCTGCACGCGCGGGGTGGCGGTGGCGGTGAGCGCCAGGGTGGCGTGCGGGCGGAGTTGTTGCTGCAGGGCGGGGAGTTTCAGGTAGTCGGGCCGGAAGCTGTGTCCCCATTCGGAGACGCAGTGGGCTTCATCCACCACGAACAGGGCAAGCCGGATGCCGGCCAGTGTCTGCTGGAGTTCCCGGTTTTCCAGTGATTCCGGGGCGACAAAGAGGATGCGGAGCTGCCCGGCGGCGACGCGGCCCAGTACGGCGCTGCGTTCCTCCGGCTCCAGGGTGGAGTCGAAACGCGCGGCGGCTATTCCCAGGCTTTTCAGGGTTTCGCACTGGTCGCGCATGAGTGCGATGAGCGGTGATACGACCAGCGATGTGCCGCCCAGCAGCTCGGCTGCGGCCTGGTAGCACAGGCTTTTGCCGTGGCCGGTGGGCAGGACGCCCAGTGCGTTCTGCCCGGCCAGTACGAGCTCGATAATCTGGCGCTGCCCGGCGCGCAAGGCGCTTTTGCCGAAGCGGGTCAGGATGTGTGCTTCTGCTGCCTTGGTGAACTCCATGCGGCTATTGTAGCATCTTGAGCGGTGGTGAAAAGTCCAAATATTGGCTTAATAATAGTAAAAAAGTGGGATATTCTGCATTTTTTGATTGTCAATGGTGCATAGGTAGCGTAAAGTAGCAGGGTGAGCCTCTGTTCTGCGGCTTGCGCCCTATTCAGAAAAACCAACCAATAGAAAGACTCTGTATGATGAAGAAGTTTGCCCTTGCTATCATTGCCGCTGTGTTCACTCTGGGGATGACCCAGGCCCAGGAGCCGGCCCCGGCTGCGCCTGCCACTCCCTGCGTGAAGAAGTGCTGCGCCAAGAAGGCAGAATGCCCGAAGAAGGCTGACTGCGGCACCGACAAGTGCTGCGCCAAGGATAAGGTATGCCCGGATAAGCCCTGCTGCGCCAAGATGAAGGAATGCCCCAAGCCCTGCGCTGCGCAGAAAGGCTGCTGCAAGAAGAAGGTGTACTGCCCGAAGAAGCATGATTGCACCCGGAGCAAGTGCTGCCCCGCCAAGGCGGCATGCCCCGAGAAAAAGTGAACCGTTTTCCCGGCTGGACAGTCATCCTCCATGCGGTTTTGTGCCGTGTGGAGGTTTTTTGTTAGGGATTGAGGGTGAAAAAATGCGAAAAGCTACAAAAAAGATAGGAAAAATGAGTCAGAATGTGATTTTATGATTGCCAAAAGGAGCGAAAGAGGGTAATCTGAGCGCAACAAGAAATCAAATAGAAAGGAAACAGAGATGATGAACACGAGTACCCTGAAGAAGTTGACCGTAGCATTACTGAGCGCCGTTTTCCTCGGAAGCGCCGTTGCCCAGGATGTGAACTATGCCGATTACGAAGGTGAGACCCTGCTGATGAAGGCCGCCGACCGGGGGCAGGTGGCAGAGGTGCAGCGCCTGCTGGCTGCCGGAGCGGCCGTGAATGCTCAGGACAATGACGGGGAGACCGCCTTGATGAAAGCCGCGGATGACGGCCATGCCACCGTGGTGAAGCTGCTGCTGGAAGCCGGCGCTGCGGTGAACACAACCGATGAGGACGGCGAAACCGCCCTGATGCTGGCCGCTGACGATGGCAACGTGGCCGTGCTGCAGCTGCTGATTGCCGCCGGGGCCGATGTGAACGCGCGGGACTACGAAGGAGAATCCGCTCTGGGCAAGGCCCTGGAGGAGCGCAACATGAGAGCCGTGCAGGTGCTGCGCGCCGCTGGTGCAAAGTAAATTTTCACGCATAACGACAACGCAACCACACCGCCGCCCGGCCAGCGCGCCGGACGGCGGTTTTTCGCGGCAACAGCGGGGAAAAATCGTGATTTTTCTTTACATGCACAGCAGGCGGGCGTATAAAAACCGTTAGCTATGCATGCACCGAGTATTGTCAGTTCGCTGAAGGAATATAACAGCAAGACATTTTTATCCGACCTGGGAGCAGGTCTCACCGTGGGTGTAGTTGCCCTGCCGCTCGCCATGGCCTTTGCCATTGCCTGTGGAAGCAGTGAGATTACCCCCTCCACGGGGTTGATTACGGCCGTGGTGGCCGGTTTCCTCATTTCGCTTCTGGGTGGCAGTAAGTACCAGATAGGCGGCCCGACCGGCGCTTTTGTGGTGTTGATTTCCGGCGTGGTGGGCAGTTTCGGCTTCAGTGGCCTGGTGCTCTGCACCCTGCTGGCAGGCCTGTTCCTGGTACTGTTCGGCATTTGCCGCATGGGGTCGCTCATCAAGTTCATCCCGTATCCCGTGACGACAGGTTTCACCAGTGGTATTGCAGTGACGATTTTCTGCACCCAGATTAAAGATTTGTTCGGTTTGCAGATTGATAAAGCCGTGCCGGCGGAATTCATTGCCAAGTGGCAGTGCTATGCCGAATATTTCCACACTGTCAATTACTGGGCACTGGGGCTTTCCCTGCTTACAGTAGCGGTCATCCTCATTACCAAGCGCCTGTGTCCGAAAGCGCCGTTCATGCTGGTGGGTATGCTGGTGAGCACGGTGGTGTGCCAGTGCTTCAATCTGCCGGTGGAAACCATCGGCTCCCGCTTTGGCGAACTGCCGCAGGGGCTGCCGATGCCGAGCCTGCCGGAAGTGGACTGGAACAAGTTGCCGCAGCTGGTGCAGCCTGCCTTCGTGATTGCGCTGCTGGCTGCCATTGAGTCGCTGCTGAGCGCCAGCGTGGCCGATGGTATGACCGGTTCCCGCCACCATCCGAATACCGAGCTCATCGGCCAGGGCGTGGGCAACATGGCCTCGGCCCTGTTCGGTGGTATACCGGCCACTGGTGCCATTGCCCGCACCGCCACCAACATCCGCGCCGGCGGTAAATCCCCCGTTTCCGGCATCATCCATGCCATTACACTGCTGCTCATCCTCATGCTGGCCGGGCAGTATGCCGCCATGGTGCCGCTTTCGGCTCTGGCCGGTATTCTGGTGATTGTGTGCTGGAACATGGCTGAAGTCTCCACCTTCACCCACCTGCTGAAAGGCCCGCGCCAGGATGCCGTGGTGCTGTGCCTCACCTTTATCCTCACCGTGCTGATTGACCTCGTTGTGGCGGTGGAAGTGGGCGTGGTGCTGGCGGCGCTGCTCTTCATCGGCCGTATGGCGCAGATCAGCAACGTGGAAGCCATTTCCCGCGAAATCGAAGGCGAAGACCCCGAAGAACTGCCCGGCCGCTCCCGCTACCTGCGCCATGTGCCGGATAATGTGGAAATCTTTGACGTGCAGGGACCCTTCTTCTTTGGCGCGGTGGAGCAGTTCAAAGACCGTGTATTCCGCAACCTGGGGCGCGATGTGGACTACGTTCTGCTGCGTATGCGCCTGGTGCCCGCGCTGGATGCCTCCGGCCTGCATGCGCTGGAAGACTTCCTGGCCTATTGCCAGCGCCGCGATGTGACGCTGCTGCTCTGCGGTGTGCAGAAACAGCCCTGGAAGGTCATCCGCCGCGATTCTCCCTTCCTGAGCGAGCTGCACGCTGAGAATGTCTGCGAGAATATCGATGCTGCGCTGGAGCGCATCAATGCTCTTGAGTCAGAGAAGGAACAGGCTATCATGGACAGCCTGCCCCGTTGAGTGCCAGTCTGAACTTTTGGACTTGAAAAAAGCGTCTTTTTGCGTTTCAATAGAGCGCATGAAGACGCTTGCTTTTGTTCTGGTTTCTGCGGCGGCGGTGCTCGCCCTTTCCTCCTGTGGCGAATGTAACTGCAATTCTTATAATCCGGCGCTTCTGCGCGATGTGCCGGTGAGCTCCTCCCGCGTGTTTGAATAACAGAAAACCAGCTGCTTATGTCGTTTGAAATTCGAGAGAAGCCGGAGATGGTGGAGCGCGCCCTGCTGGTGGGGCTGGGCATGCCGGGAGATTCCCGCCGCGAGCGCACGGCGCTGCTGGCTGAGCTGGAGGACCTGGTGAGTAACCTGGGCATCGGGATTGTGGGCACCATGCTGGAGTTCACGCGCGAGATTCAGGCCAAATACCTCTGCGGCATCGGCAAGGCAGAGGAAATCCGCGCGAAGGTGGAGGAATTGAATGCCGATTGCGTGATTTTTGATAACCTGCTTTCCCCGAGCCAGCAGCGCGAGTGGGAAAAGCTGACCAACGTGACGGTGATTGACCGCGAAGAGGTCATTCTTGATATCTTTGCCAAGCGAGCCCGCACCCGCGAGGCGGTGATGCAGGTAGATTTAGCCCGCATGCAGTATGCGCTGCCGCGCATGGCCGGCATGTGGCAGCACCTGGACCGCCAGCGCGGCGGCAGTGGCGGTGGCAAAGGCGGTGGTGCAGCCGCCCGCGGTGAGGGCGAAAAGCAGATTGAAGTGGACCGCCGCCTGGCGCGCGAACGCATTGAGACGATTCGCGATGAATTGGAGGTAGTGCGCCGCCAGCGTGGCACCCAGCGCAAGGAACGCACCCGCCAGGGTATCCCCACGGCTGCCATTGTGGGTTATACCAATGCCGGCAAGAGCTCGCTGCTGAATCTGGTGACCGGGGCGGGGGTGCTGGCGCAGAATATCCTTTTCGCCACGCTGGATACCACAAGCCGCAAGATTGAACTGCCGGATGGCCAGCCCCTGGTGCTCACCGATACCGTGGGCTTTATCCGCAACCTGCCGCACCGTCTGGTAGAGGCCTTCAAATCCACCCTGGAGGAAGCCGTGCTGGCTGATTTCCTGATTCAGGTGGTGGATGCGAGCGATGAAGACGCGCTGCGCCACTATGAGACCACTTGCGAGGTGCTCAACAGCCTGGGGGCCCAGGATAAACCCATGGTGGTGGTGTGGAATAAGTGCGATCTGATTCCCGAAGAGGTACGCGAGGTGACGCTGGCAGCCCTGGCTGCCAAGGTGGATTGCCCCAGCCTGACCATGAGCGTGGTGCAGGAGCAGGGGGTGGATGCCCTCATGTCCGCCTGTGTGGAGATGCTCTCGCATCGCGTGGAGCGTCAGACCTACCGCATTCCCTTGGCTGAGAGCCGTATCATCGCCACCATGCACCGCGATGGCAAGGTGCTCAGCACCGAATACGAAGGCAACGACGCTATCGTGGAAGCCATTCTGCCCCGCGAGTTTGCTGCCCGCATCGCCTCTTACCGTGTATGAAGCGTCTGAGCATAATTCTGGCTCTGCTGGTGGCGGCTTGTCAGCCGACGCCTGAGGAGATGCGAGCCTATTATATGGCCGAGGGCGACCGCCTGGAGGAAGCCACGAAGA
>JAFNWZ010000241.1 GCA_017379255.1 Akkermansia sp.
ATGAGTAGAGGAGATAACCCGCCGCAGCTGCGTGAACAACTGCGGCGGGTTAAAGCTTATTCGCTCAGCGCTTCGGCTCAGGCCTCCTCGGAGGTGGAACCGGTAGCGGTGGTGGTGGTGGGAGCCACAGGAGCGGTGAGCTGGGGCAGGTCGATGATTTCGATCAGAGCCATGGGGGCGCTGTCGGTCATGCGCTGGCCGAGCTTCACGATGCGGGTGTAACCACCCTGACGATCCTTGGTAGCCTCAGCCACTACGCTGAACAGCTTGGCCACAACCTTGGGCTGGGGCAGCGTGGCAAGAGCCTGACGGCGGGCGTGCAGGGAACCGTTCTTACCGAGGGTGATGAGCTTCTCCACGTAGGGACGCAGAGCCTTGGCCTTGGCCAGGGTGGTGGTGATGCGGCCGTGGCTGATAAGGCTGCAAGCCTGGTTGGCAAGCAGGGCCTTGCGGTGGGAAGCGTTACGCTGAAGCTTGGCTTTCTTTACGCCGTGTCTCATAGTCTTTTAATGTGTGTTTGGTTGTTAATGTTGTTTTTATTGGAATCTTTACTCGTCGTCGTCGTCACCGAAGGCGTCGATATTGTGGGAGATAAGGGCCTGCAGATCCGTGGCGCGGGCTTCATCATTGATGTCGCGCATACGGGCAGCCGGAGCCGGGGAGGCCAGCAGCTTGGCGTCAAACTGCATACCCAGGGAAAGGCCGTGCTGCACGAGCTTGTCCTTAATCTCATTGAGGGACTTCTTACCGAAGTTGCGGTACTTGAGCATTTCGCTCTCAGTCTTCATGGCCAGCTGACCAACGGTGGTGATGTTGGCGTTGTTCAGGCAGTTGGCAGCACGCACGGAGAGTTCAATCTCGTTCACGCTCATGTTGAGCAGCTTGCGGAGCTGGGCGGTGTTCGCGTCCTGCTCGCCACCGTTGGCCTTGTCGAACTCAACGCGGCGGCTGTCGGCGTCCACGAACACGTCCAGGTGGTGGCGCATGATGCTGGCGGCCTGCAGCATGGCATCGGCGGGGCTTACGCGGCCATCGGTCCAGATATCGAGAATGAGCTTGTCGAACTCAGTCATCTGGCCTACACGGGCGTTGTCCACAGCGTACTTCACGCGAGTCACCGGGGAGAAGATGGAGTCAATCGGAATCACGCCGATGGGGCGGTCCTTGTCGTTGTTGTCATCGGCGGTGTGGAAACCACGGCCCACGTTCACCTCGAAGTCGCAGTCAAAGATAGTGCTCTGGTCAAGGTGGCAGATTACCTGGTCCTTATTCACCACGGAATAGATATGATCCTCCTGGATGTCACCAGCGGTCACCACGCCCTGCTTGGTCACGCGGAGGGACAGAGTGCGGGGTTCCTTGCCGTAGTGCTTGAACTTAACTTTCTTGAGGTTGAGGATGATTTCGGTCACATCCTCCACCACGCCGGGCAGAGAAGTGAACTCGTGCTGGGCACCGGCGATTCGTACGCTGGTGATGGCAGCACCCTCCAGGGAGCTGAGCAGCACGCGGCGAAGGGAGTTGCCGATAGTGTGGCCGAAACCGGTCTCGATAGGCTCGGCAATAAAGGTGATGTGGTTAGCATCCTCCGGGTCAACAATGCGCTTAAGCGTGTTGGGAATCTCGAAATGGGCCAGCTTGATGGACCCCTGCTCCTGAATAATTTCGTCAGACATATCGGTGTGTTTTTGTGGCCGGGTTTCCCTCCTTGCGGGCTCTGCTTCCTGACGGAAAGGGAGGACCAACGACCGGATTTTTTAATAAACCCGCGCGGCGCAAAGAATACAGCTTATTGACTCACTTAGCAAGCCTTTTCTTCCAAAATGACAACTTTTGTTCCAGAACGCCCTGATATCGGCATTTTATTTGGCATTTTTGCTTTAATTATGAATCAGATCCGTGGTAATATCGGCCAGTTGAAAGCGCACCAGGCGGGCTAAATCTGCCAATGACACCTGCACCTGAAGCCCGATCCGGCCACCGGAAAAGATGATGGAGTCAAAATTCTGCGCTGTCGTATCAATCGTGGTGCGGAAGGCCTTTTTCATACCGATGGGCGAACAACCGCCATGAACATAGCCCGTCAGCGGCAGCAAATCTTTCTGTTTGAGCATTTCGAGAGACTTCTCTCCCACCGCCTTTGCGGCCTTTTTGAGCTCCAGCCCAGCCCCCACCGGAATCACAAACACATAATGAGCCCCGCTCCGCCCGGTGGTCACCAGCGTTTTAAACACCTGCGCGGGATTCTGCTGCAGCAAGGCTGCCACCTCTACCCCGCTGATAGCTCCTTCTGATTCGTAGGTGTAATGAGCATACGGCACCTTCTTCTGCTCCAGAAGGCGCATTACGTTGGTCTTCTCCACCGCTTTCATTTACAGAACCCTCGCTTGAGCCCAGCTGTGCGGACGGTGGAAATCAGGCTCGCCACTCACATCATCTGCCGTGGTGCAGAACTGGTAATCCGGGCTGTTGAGAATACAGGTGGCAGCCAGCCGGCAGGATTCGATGTTGATGTCAATACTGCGCAGGTAAGCCAGGGGAATGCGAGCCGAGCAGCACCAGCCTTCCGGTGTAACAGTTCCCGATGTCCGCACCCCTACCGGCACACCGGCAGAAGCATCGCGCACCCGCGGAGCGCTGAACGCGCAGGCCCACCAGGCGCCATTCGGGCAGAGGTTAAACTCCAGGTATTGTTTTCCCTCGGCATCTGCCACAAAGAATTCCGCCGTATCATACATCCAGAGTTCCTCCGTAAATTCACCCGGTTGAGCCTTGGGGTGAAGCGTCACCGGGGCTGCCTGCGCAGCACGGAACACGAGCTCTTCCCCCTCAATCGTGAAGC